>CAYNUV010000241.1:0-5236 GCA_964400245.1 uncultured Ignavibacteriaceae bacterium | reverse complement strand
CTATTTTAATAAGTAACAAATAAAGGAATTCTTTCTTAGTGACTAATTTGCTACAAGAATAAGTTATAAAATATTTTATAATTTGTGACCCAGAGTAGCAAAGTATTCCGATTTCAGGGAACTTCTCTGGTCGGTTTTTTTGTTTTTATTGAAACATTTAATATAAGGAGTGAGTGTACCGATTTACTGATACGAAGTACTAAGTTAATAGTAACAACTAAAGAAAGGTGAGCGATGAAAACAATAAAAGCGAAAATAGACAATCCTTTGTCTGATCTCATCAGCGATGATATTTTTGACCTCCTTAATGCACAGGGATTAATTGATGAGAAATCCGTTCGGGATTACCAGATAAGGAAGAAATTCAAACAGCTCAGATCCAATAAAACCAGTGCAGGCGATGCAATCGATGCGATCCGTGAAGAATATCCCTATTTGCAGTTTGACACAATCCGCAAGATTGTTTACCAGATTAGTAAATAGCACTTGACAATATTCAAATAGCATTTTATATTTTCAACGACTCTTTCAAAGGGTTCTCCCCTGCCCTTTGATACAAAGGAGTCGAGCCCAGTGATCCCCCATCACTGGGCTTTATTTTATTTTTAATTGGAGTTCTAATGGCAAAGAAAATTCAGAAAAAAAAATTACGCACTCAAAAGAAAAATACCGAATCACCTTTTAACATTTATTGGGAAAAACAGAATTATTTAATTTTATTATCAGGTGTTGCTTTTATTCTTATTGGATTTTATTTCCTTTCCCAGGATCCATGGGATAGTAAAGCTTCCCTTGTAATTTCCCCGATATTTCTTTTTATAGGTTATATATTAATCTTCCCGGCTTCAATTTTCTTTAGAAAGAAAAAGGAAGAAAAAATCAACCAGGAAAAAGACATTGCTGCTGGCCAAAGTTAAAGGTAATATCGTTTCCACTCAGAAGAATCCAAATCTTAAAAGTCATAAGCTTCTGCTTATTCATCCTATAGATTTAAAGGGAAAGTACATCGGTAAAAAAGATGTTATCGCTCTTGATCTGATTGACTCAGGAATAGGAGATACAGTTTTGGTTGTGCAGGAAGGTGCTGCTGTTGCTCAGATTCTGGGACACAAGAAAGCACCAGTCCATAGTATGATTGTTGCTGTGGTTGATAATATAAGCCTCTCTCTTACTCTCTCCAAAGGAGAGAGATGAATTTGAAACTATTTATATCCTTTAAGCTTTCATTATACAGAAATTGAATTTGATGAAGTTGACTTTATTGATTAATAATATTTTAAAATAATTTTTCCTCCCCTTTGGGGAGGTTAGGTGGGGCTTTTTGACTAAACTCTCTTTTACTCAGCTGACAGATTTAAAGCTTCTTCTTTCTGTTGATGGAATTGGTCCGGGTAAAATAAGAAATCTTCTTACTAAGTTCCGTTCATTAGAAAAAGTTTTATCCGCGGAATATAATTCGCTTAAAGAAGTTGATGGAATTAGTACAAACCTTGCTAGAAGAATTCAGCGAATAAATGACAAGAGAGAAGAAGTTGAATTACTGTTAAAAAAGGAATTAGAAAAGCTCAAAAAGATTAATGGAAAAATAATTACTGTCTGGGATGACTCTTTTCCTTCTTTACTTAAAAAGATTTACGATCCTCCTTTGCTTCTTTATATTAAAGGTACTTTTACAAAAGATGATGAATATTCAATAGCAGTAGTTGGAACAAGGCAGCCGACAAGCTATGGTAAAATACAAACCGAAAGAATTGCAGCTGAACTCTCAAGCCAGAATATTACTATCGTAAGTGGTCTCGCGCGGGGAATTGATTCAATTGCACATAAAGCAGCTTTAAAAATCGGAAAAAGAACAACTGCAGTAACAGGTTCCGGACTTGATGTTGTTTATCCTGCTGAGAATAAAAAACTTTACGATGAAATTGCAGAGAAAGGTTTAATCATATCTGAATATGAATTGGGAACAAAACCGAATGCCGAAAATTTTCCTAAACGAAACAGGATAATCTCAGGGTTATGTTTAGGCAGCATAATTGTTGAAACGGGAATTGCCGGAGGTGCTATGCAGACTGCATCATTTGCACTTGATCAGAACAGGGAAGTTTTTGCAGTGCCGGGAAATCTTGGTGTAAAACAATCTGAAGGAACAAACCTTCTGATTCAAAAAGGGGAAGCAAAATTAATAAGATATGCAGAAGATGTTTTAATTGAGCTCGAACTGAAACTTAAACCTGTTATTGGAAAAAATATTCCCAAACCAAAAGTTGAGTTGAATCTTTTTGAGGAAAAAATTTTATCGGCTTTAAAAGATACTGCGTTACAAATTGATGTTATAGCAAGCTCAACGAATCTTACCACTTCTGATTGCCTTGTACATTTATTATCACTTGAGTTTAAAGGAGTTGTTAAACAATTGCCAGGAAAGATGTTTGCGCTTATGTAAATCAAAATTCTGCAGCCGGAGGCTGATCAGCCTTTGGGCTGCAAAAATTCAAAAATCTTCTTCTTGAACTTACACTTTGCACTTGAACTGTTTTTTAATATTTTTTCAATTTCTTCCACAAGAATTTTAATCTTTCTTTCAGATTTTTCTCCTGCCCGTTTTCGCTCGGAAAATAAAATTGCGATCCTTTTAATTCTTCTGGAAAATAATTTTCCTCAACAAAATTATTATCAAAGTCATGAGCATACTTATATTCTTTTCCGTAACCTATCTCTTTCATCAGTTTTGTAGGTGCATTTCTTAAGTGGAGAGGTACTGCATATAAAGGTTTATTTCTAACTTCACGGATTGCTTTATCAATACCAATATAAGAAGCATTACTCTTTGGTGAAGATGCAAGATAAGTTGTACACTGCGCTAAAATAATTCTAGCTTCTGGCATACCGATTTTATCAATAGCTCCGAATGCAGCTTCAGCCAAAACCAAACCATTGGGAGAAGCATTACCAATATCTTCAGATGCAAGTATCACCAATCTTCGCGCGATAAATAACGGATCTTCACCACCTTCAAGCATTCTTGCCAGCCAGTATAGTGCTGCATCAGGATCACTGCCGCGCACACTTTTTATAAATGCAGATATTACATTATAGTGCTCTTCGCCACTTTTATCATAAATTATATCTTTCTTCTGAACTATATCCTCAAGAATTTCTTTTGTAATCCCAATAGGTTCATTGTTTATTTCATGTAAAACAGCAGCTTCGAGAATATTTAATAAAGCCCTTGCATCCCCGCCACTCAAGTAGAAAAGAAAATCTTTATCCTTCAAATCAATATTTAATTGGGAAAGAAAAGTATCTTTTTCAAATGCAAATTTCAAGATTAATTCAAGATCATCTTTGGATAACTCTTCAAGTATATAAGTTCTTGCTCTCGATCTTAAAGCAGGTATAACTTCGAACGAAGGATTTTCTGTTGTTGCACCAATCAATGTAATCAAACCGGTTTCAACACTATTTAAGAGAGCATCCTGTTGAGCTTTGTTAAAGCGATGAATTTCATCTATAAATAAAATTGTTCTTTTGTTAAAAGATTTATTCTGCACAGCAATTTCAATTATACTTCTTATATCTTTTACCCCGGACGAAACTGCATTTAACTGATGGAAATCTGCTTTTGTATATTCAGCAACGATTTTTGCGAGAGTAGTTTTTCCTGAACCGGGAGGACCCCAAAGTATCATCGAACTTAGAGTATCATTTTCTATCATTACCCTGATTGGTTTTCCTTTACCAAGAATTGAATTTTGTCCCCTGAATTCTTCAATAGTCTTTGGGCGGATTCTTTCTGCAAGCGGCACTTTGGGAATTTCTGATTTTGCCATCCTATTCTTCTACAACCTTAATTACTTTTTCACCTTCTCTCTGCATATCATATTTTTCTCTTGCAGTTTTTTCAATCTTTGCAGGAATTTTTTTCTTTAATGAATCAATCTCGCCTTCAAGTTGTTTATTTTCTGCTTCAACTTTTTTTATTTGAGAATCCAGTTCACTTACTTCGTTCTTCAACTTAAGATATTTTACAACTCCCTGTTCATTAAAAAAAAGAAAAATTAGTCCTGCAATAAAAACCAGCACAAAAAAATATTTCCTGATTTTTTTATTCTTCAAAAAGCTCATCTTAAACCTTGCCGGCAGGCAGGCTTAGCTTTACAATTCTTTCAACAAGTTCTTCAAAAGAAATTCCTACCGCTTTTGCCATTTTAGGAACAAGACTTGTTGAAGTCATTCCCGGCAGAGAATTTACTTCGAGACAATATTCAATATTATCAGGAGTTAATCTGAAATCTATTCTTGCATATCCTTCACAAACCAGAGCGTTAAAAGCAGCAAGAGCACTTTTTTTAATCCTATCGGAAATCTCATCATTCATTTTTGCAGGAACTTCATACTCGCTCATACCCGGAGTGTATTTGCATTCGTAATCATACAAACCATGCTTAGGTTTAATTTCAAGAACAGGGAATACTTCATTCTCAAGAATTCCTACCGTCAATTCTCTTCCAGGAATATATTCTTCAATCAATACTTTGTCGGAAAATTGCAGCGCAAATTTAATTGCTGCTTCAACCGTGCTTTCATTTTCGCAAATTGTTAAGCCAACAGTTGAACCCTGGTCATTGGGCTTTATAACACAGGGATATTTTAATCTATCTTCTATTTCTTTCATTAAAGAAGATAAATTAAAATATGAATTGACCGTAATCCAGTTTGGTGTTCTCACATTATAATGCTGGAATAAAATTTTAGACATAGTTTTATCCATTGAGATTGAGCTCGACAGAACTTTTGAACCTGTATATTTTATTCCTTTAAGTTCCAGCAAAGATTGAATTGTTCCATCTTCTCCCCACCTGCCATGCAGAGCCAAAAAAGCAAGATCAATTGAATTAAACAATTCCATATTTAAAGCTCTTACATAGTTCTCATTTGATATTTCAATATGATCTTCATCTGCAAAAAAAGCTTCAACATCTTTTGGCTGATTATTTCCGTAAGCAGGATTTACCAAATGAGTTTCATATCCAAGATTTGTTAATGCTTTATATATTGAAGCACCTGTTGCTTTGGATACTTTTCTTTCGGGAGATGTTCCTCCGAGAAGGAGAGCGATTTTAGGTTTTTGGTTTGTCATTAGAATCTTTTTGTATTTTATTTTAATTACGACTAACTATTAAAATTGTCATTCCCACGAAAGTGGGAATCTACAAAGTTAAAATTATGGATTCCC
>CAYNUV010000240.1:0-5283 GCA_964400245.1 uncultured Ignavibacteriaceae bacterium | reverse complement strand
CCCGTGAAAACGGGAATCCACTTTCCTTGATATAGACTCCCACTTCCGTGAGAATGACAGTTTTGCAAAGCTTATTTTTCAGAAGCCTCTGTCTCCATTTCAACAAGTTCAAACTCAAGTTCAGTTTGTTCATAGAGAATTTTTGATAGAAAAGTTTTCCGGTGAAAGAAACATGTACCATAAGTTTTTATTGCCTCTACATGTTCAGGTGTTGCATAGCCTTTATTGTTTGCCCAAAGATATTGCGGAAACTTCAGTGATAATCGCTTCATTATCCGGTCTCGTGCAACTTTAGCAATTATTGAAGCAGCGGCAATTGAGAATGATTTTGCATCACCATCAATTATAGGAATACAAGGTATATTGGAAAAAAAAGTTTTATTACCATCTATTAAAATCAGTTCCGGTTTTATCTTTAGCCTTTTTATAGCTATAGACATTGCGAGCAGAGAGGCTTGCAAAATATTTATCCGGTCAATCTCTCTGTGGGAGATAACTGCAACTGAGCAAGCTAAAGCTTTACTCAGGATTTTGGGAAGCAATTTTTCTCTTTCTTCTTCAGTTAAAAGTTTTGAATCTTTTACTCCCCTAATTCTCATATTCTCAGGAAAGATAACTGCTGCTGCAACAACGGGTCCGGCTAAAGGCCCTCTGCCAACTTCATCAGTTCCGGCAATTAATTTTATATGCTCAGTAAGAAAAGATTTATCGAATGCGTTCATTTGCCCAGAAAGATTGCTATGAGTCCAAAAACCATATTTAATTTTAAAAGATTGCTTAGCTTATTCAAATTTTTAACTGAATCATCTGCAAATAACGATTTGAGAATATAAACAAGCAACGGATTAATCAACACCATCACAATAAGAAAGTATTCAATCGTATATAACTTACTTACAAAAGGAAACACAGTTAAAATAATTAAAACAACTGTAATAAAAACAATAACCGTTTTTGTTTTCTTAAAACCATAAACTGCCGGATAAGTATGAATCCCCTGCTGTTTATCTCCTTCAATGTCCTGCATATCCTTTACAATCTCTCTTATAAAGTTTATAAGGAAAGCGAACGTTGCCGGGATTATAGCTGCTCTGACATTATTAACAGCTATTGCTCCATAGATAAATGCAAAGCCGGTAAGAAAAGCTACAACAAAATTTCCAATCAAAGGAAGTTTCTTAATCTTATATGAATAAAAAAATAAAAGTGAGGCGACGAAAAAAACTTCCAGAAATGCTATAAGACTGATAAAGACAGAAAACAATAAAGCTAAAACAGTTAAGAGGAAGTAGAAGATTAATGCTTCTTTTAAAGTAAGCTTTCCTTTTGGTAAAGTTCTATTGGGACGATTTATCTTATCAATGTTAATGTCAAAATAATCATTTATAACATTTCCGGCTGAAGCAGTTAATGCGCCGGATAAACCTGCAACAAATATTTTTAATACAGAGTAACTTCCCTCAATGCTTATTATTGAAGCAACTATTATTACAAGAAATGTAATTAGTGCATTTAAAGGGCGTGAGATTTTTAGATATGCAAAAATTTTTTTATCTGAAAACATAAAAACAATTATTAATTCTTAACCAAATTTATGTTTATTCAGATAAAGAAAAAAAAATAACTAACCCAGTTTCTTAAAAAAACTGAGTTAGTTATATTCCGTGTTAAAAATGATTACTTAACCATCAGCATCTTTTTTGTGAAGACATAATTTCCTGCCGTCAACCTGTAAACATACATTCCGCTTGCAAGGGCAGAACCATCAAACCTGGTTTCATAATACCCGACTTCTTTGTGTTCATCTATGAGTGTGGCCACTTCATTCCCAAGTATGTCATAAACTTTCAGTAAAACATGACCGCTGACTGGTAACTGCCAATTGATTACTGTACTTGGGTTAAATGGGTTAGGGTAATTCTGAAGTAAATCATATTCATCTGGTAAAATTTCAATTTCATTACCAGAAGCAAATTTCGGAAGACCAGTATGATAATAAACCATCAACATCGGTTTTTCTTGTCCTTGCACGCCACCTGAAGGAATATAATCCCATTGGCTGGATACTCTTCTTCCATTTGTGCTTGATGAATTGTTGTTAAAAAATAATAGCAAAGCATCATTCATATCAATATGATTTGGCAGATCAGCCCACTCTTGTACTACTGTTTTTATATCAGGACTTTTGTAAACTATTCCATCTTGCCAGGAAGGAATTCCATTCCAGATAATCGCTGCTGTGGTTGTTGCTTTCCCCAATTCAATTGAACGGTTGGAACTGATTGGTTGTGCATTAGCCGTGTCGTTGGCTGATATTATTATATTTGCTCCAGTTGAATTTGAATTACCATAAGCAGTGAAATAAACAAATGCAGAATCAATTATCTTACCGGCTACTGTACCTGCATTAGGAAACCTTATCAGTGAGTTTCTGAATCCACCAATGGAACCCATATTGGAATATTCAAAATTTCTATAAGTATTAGTGCCTCCATCATATAAATATCCATCATCATTGGATGATAGTGGATATGCAGTTAAACTCCCCGGCAATGAACAGGGACCATTTTCGATTATCTCCGATTGCGATGAAGGATTATAACCATTGTCGGTGATATTAAAATCACCATTCAATCCATTAGGAAAAGGAGTAGTAAGTAATGTATAAAGTCCGCAAAACTCCGTTAAGGCAGTATTGCGGCGAACATATAAATTTCCTTCAACAGAGCTAAGATTAGATAGACCATTAACATTAGCTAAGGAAGTATTATCCTGAACAAGCAAATCTTCTCCAACAGAATTGAGATTTGATAATCCATCAATGTTGGGGAGAGAATTATTTAATTCTATTACCATAGCTCCTCCAATAGAGGTAAGATTTGATAATCCATCAATATTGGTTAGTGCCAGGTTTAACGATATTTGCAGGGTCCCTCCAATTGAAGTAAGGTTTGATAACCCATCAATGTTGGTTAGAGAACTGTTAAAACCTATAAACAAATATCCTCCAACAGAACTAAGATTTGATAATCCATTAATATTTGTCAAAGCGTCATTTCCTCCTATAAGCAAATCTTCTTCAATAAATGTGAGATTGGATAAACCATTAATACTTATCAGGGCATCATTAGATTCAATCTTCAAAAATCCAACAGAGTTGAGATTGGATAGACCATTAATATTCGTCAGGGCGTTATTACTATTTATATCTACAATAGAAGCAGAGCTAAGATTTGATAGACCTTCAATTTTATCCAGAGCATCATTATCCCGAATAATTAATTGACCTACAGATGTAAGATTAGGTAGCCCTTCAATTTTATCCAGAGCATCATTGCTATGTATATCCAAAATTCCACCAACAGTACTAAGGCTGGATAAACCATTAATATTTGCCAATGTTCGGGCATCATAAATATAAAAATCACCTCCGACAGAGTTAAGATTGGATAATCCATCAAGGTTTGTCAGAATATAACTTAATTCTATCTTCAAAAAATCTCCCACAGAGGTAAGTTCAGATAGTCCGTTAAGATTAGTTATAGTACTATGTGCATCAACAATTATTAAATGTCCGGTTATCGAAACGTAATTTAAAGTATCAATTTCATACTGTTCCGTAAGTATGAGATCGCCGTTATATACTTGTCCGTTTTCAGAATGAGAAAAAACAACTAGTCTCGGTTTCTCATCTCCCTGTACTCCTCCCGGCGGTATAAAATCCCACTGGCTTGATACTCTTCTTCCGTTTGAGCTTGAAGAATTGTTGTTGAAGAATAAAAGTAATGCATCGGCCAAATCACTATGTCCCGGTAAATCAGCCCACTCTTGTACAATTGTTTTTATATCAGGACTTTGATATACAACTCCATCCTGCCATACAGAAATATTATTCCAATCTACCGATGCTGTTGTTAATGCTTTCCCCAATTCAATTGTACTGCTAACGCTGATTGGTTGTGCATTTGCTGTATCGTTAGCTGCTATTCTAATGCTTACACCAACAGAATTTGAATTTCCATAAGCAGTGAAATAAACAAATGCTGAATCAATTGTTTTACCGGCTAATATACCTGCATTTGGAAATCTTATTAGCGAATGTCTATATCCACCAATTGAACCCATATTAGAATATTCGGAGTTTCTAAAAGTATTAGTTCCAGTATTATACAAATACCCATCCTCATTGGAGGATAATGGATAGAAGCTTAAGCCTCCTCCGTTGGCTGAACAGAAGCCTGCAATTATTTGCTCTGCTGTGGGATTAGCAGTATTACCGGAGACATTATAACTTCCGACCAATCCATTACCAGAAAGTAATAAGGTAAGTCCGCAAAGTTCTGAAAGAGCATTGTTGTTAAGAATATATAAATTACCTCCAACTGAGGTAAGGTTGGATAATTCATCAAGATTTGCAAGAGCATCATTATTAATAATACTTAAGTCCTCACCAATGGAAGTAATATTTGATAATCCATTTAAATTATTTAAAACAGGATTATTTTCGATAGCCACACTGTCTGCAACAGAGTTAAGGTTTAATAATGCATCTATACTGTTTAACAGAGTATTCCCTCCTATAATCAAACCGCCAATTGATGTAAGATTAGACAATCCACCAAAATTGGTTAGACTGGAGTTAGAACTGATATTCAAAAATCTTCCAATAGTGGTAAGGTTTGTTCCATCAATATTAACTAATGTCGCATTATTTTTAATAATAAAATCTTCCGGAACAGAGGGAAGTTCAGGTATTAAAACGTTGGTAAGAGAGGCATTATCAGATATGGATAAACTTCCACCAAGTGTAGTAAGATCGGAAAAAGAAATAAGGGGCAAAGAGGAGTTGCTACTTATAGTTAAATTCCCTCCAATGGATCCAATATTTTCTAATTCCTGAATATTGCTTAGCGAAGAATTATCGGATATTTCCAAATCTCCTCCGAGAGAGGGAATAAAAGATAATCCTTCAATAAAAACCAGAGAACTATTAGACCTAATGCTTAAACTACCTCCAATAGTAACATTGTGGGGGTAAAACCCGAAAGCATTTATAAGAGCATCATTATCAGATATTTCCAAATCCCCTCCTATGGAGGCAAGAACAGCGAAGCCATCAAGATTAGGTAGAGCATCATTATCATGTATTATCAAATCGGATGTTACGGAAGTAAGATTGTCAAATGGAAGATATGTCAGAGCATCATTGTTGTTTATTTCCAGCCCGGCAATATAATAAATACCAGACCCGGCAATAGATTCAATACCAGACAGCGCATCAAT
>CAYNUV010000239.1:0-5286 GCA_964400245.1 uncultured Ignavibacteriaceae bacterium | reverse complement strand
CTAAAAGCTGTAGCATCGTCACCTGTTGGTAAAGATTTAAGCTTCCAGGTTTGTACGTGCATAACATAAGGATCATCGGATTGTGCTGATGATTGTGTAGAAAAGAGAACAAGAACAGAAAGAAGAAATGCGGAAACAAAGAGTTTACACATAGCGGCTCCTTAAGTTGGTGGTAAAAAAAGTTAAAGGATTTAAATTCAGGTGTAGATATTAATACATTAATTGATGAAGGGCAAATTTTGTTTTGAAAAGATTTGTGAATCAATCATGAGCGAATTCAGCAATTTTATTTTCATTCTTCCACAATCAGAAATTTATTTAACTCATTCTCCAAAATCCAATTTTCTTTTCTCAATCTCATATCAGTCCAAAATAAAAAGAACTCACTCTAGTCTCTCTCTTAAAAAGAGAGAGACTTATTAGTAGTTAAACTGTAAATTATTATATTCTGATTAAATGTTAACATTAAGATCTGAACTTTTATAAGTCCTTCTCTTTGCAAGAGAAGGATTAGAGCCTGCCCCGAACTTGTTTCGGGGATGAGTTTGAGATTGACAACAGTGCTCATTTTTTAACTGCAAACTCAACAACAGATGTGCGTGTATTTCAGGAGTTATAATTATCTTTCACCATCATTTTCCCAGGAATTAATATGATTGAACCTAAAGAGTTTTACAGGAAGCTTGATTCTTTATTTATTAAAATAGGACAGGAAAAATCAGGCAAGGATTTTCTTTTCGGTATTGTTAAGGAAATAGAAAAAACATTTGGCAAAGAGCTACGCCTTGGTAACGGGCGTATTTACGAACAGAACGGCGATGAGTTTGTGCTTGTTTATGCATCTTCAAAACCGGGGCGTGTAAATACAGCTAAGAATATTCCTACCAGCTCGGAAGCTATTCAATCTGTACTTAGTTCAAAGACATACATTTTTGATAACCCGGGATTCAGCATAGGCGATATGCAGGCAGGAAGCGAATATGCAATACCTGCAGCAATTACAGTAAACAACCCGGATAACCAGTGGATCTTCATCTTTGAATTAAAGAGCGGATGGATACGTGAAGAAATAGAGTTCTGTCTTAATGCAGTACGTTCTGTTCTTAATTACCGGCTCTTTTCGGAATCTGTAAAGAGTGAGCTTGAACAGGCAGTACAGATTCAGAAAAGTCTTTTGCCGTTATCCGCTCCAAAAATTCCGGGATATGATATTGCAGGTCACTCGCAGCCGGCTGAGCTTGTGGGAGGAGACCTTTATGATTTTTTCTATACCGAGGGTGAAGAATTTGGTTTCTGCATTGGTGATGCAAGCGGGCATGGAATTCCTGCTGCACTTATGGCACGCGATGTAATTACAGGACTCCGTATGGGAATTGAAAAGCAAATGAAGATGGTATATACGCTTAAGAAGCTTAACTCGGTGGTTTACCGCAGTGCTTATTCAACAAGGTTTGTGTCTCTCTTCTATGCAGAGATGGAGGAGAAAGGAAATTTATTTTATGTGAATGCCGGGCATCCTTACCCGTTCCTTTTATATAATAATAAGATTACTGATCTTGAAGGATCGGGGATTGTTTTCGGTGCTTTACCGGATGTTGAGCTGCGCCGTTCATTTATAAATCTGCCGCAGGATAGCATTCTTATATTATTCAGCGATGGTATTTTAGAACGGCAGAATGTTAAAGGAGAAATGTTTGAGCTTGAGCGCCTAAAGAAAGTTGTACAGCAGAATAAAAACTTAAATGCTGAAGAAATACTTAAAGCAATTTTCAATGCTGCTGATGAATTCGGTAATAAGAAACAATGGAAGGATGATGCAACAGCAGTTGTAATTAAGAGATTGGATAAATAATTTTATTGTAGAGATGCATCGCGATGCGTCTACTTTTATAAGTTCAAATGGGATTATATAAAAACAAATTCAGAATTGAGACAACTCGTTTAAAGGAATGGGATTATTCCACGCCATCCTGGTATAAATCATAATTAACCTTGCAACCTTCCAGCAATTAATCATCTTTTTACCAGTAGAGACGAGGCATGCCTCGTCTCTACGAAAAAAAAAGACGCTCCTGGGAGCGTCTTTACTTATTATATCTCAATTAATTTTTAAACATCATAATACAGGTGAAACTCATAAGGATGCGGCTGCAGAGCCATCGGTTTGATTTCCTTTTCAGTTTTGTACTTTATCCATGTTTCAATAACATCTTCTGTAAACACATTCCCTTTTAACAGGTATTCATGATCATTCTGCATAGCTTTTAAAGCTTCACCTAAACTGCCCGGTGTTGAAGGAACGTTTGCTAATTCTTCAGGCGGAAGATCGTAAATATCTTTATCAAGAGGATCACCCGGATCAATCCTGTTCTGTACACCGTCAAGTCCTGCAAGAAGCATTGCAGAGAATGCAAGGTAAGGATTACATGAAGGATCAGGACATCTGAATTCAACTCTTTTTGCTTTAGGACTTGCGGAGTACATTGGTATTCTCACTGAAGCACTTCTGTTTCTTTGTGAGTACGCAAGATTAACAGGAGCTTCAAATCCGGGAACAAGTCTCTTGTATGAATTTGTTGTAGGATTTGTAAATGCAAGAAGAGATGGTGCGTGCTTTAAAATTCCGCCAATAAAATAAAGACCCATTTCGCTTAATCCTGCATAACCGGATCCGGCAAAAAGCGGTTTCCCTTTTTTCCACAAGCTTGTATGAACATGCATACCGCTTCCGTTATCACCGAAGATAGGCTTTGGCATGTAGGTTACGGTTTTGTTATGCTTCTTAGCAGTGTTCTTCACAATATATTTAAACATAAGCAATTGATCTGCTGCTTTAATAAGAGGCTGGAACCTTAAATCTATTTCGCACTGTCCGCCGCTTGCAACTTCATGATGCTGGGCTTCAACATCAACACCGCATTTAATAAGATTATTAACCATCTCATTACGGAGATCAACGAGAGAATCTGTTGGCGGTACAGGAAAATATCCTTCTTTATATCTCGGCTTATACCCAAGGTTAGGACCTTCATCGCGGCCGCTGTTCCATTTACCTTCAACTGAATCTACCATATAAAAGCTGCCGTTTGGAGATGAATCATATCTTACATCATCAAAAATAAAAAATTCAGCTTCCGGACCAAAGTAAACTGTATCAGCTATTCCTGTAGATACAAGATAAGCTGCAGCTTTGGAAGCTATACTTCTCGGGCATCTTTCATATTTTTCTTTTGTAGCAGGTTCGTAAACATCACAGGTTAAGCTTATTGTCGGAGCTTGAATGAAAGGATCAAGAAATAAAGTTTCGGGATCCGGAATAATAAGCATATCGCTTTCGTTAATTGCTTTCCATCCTCTGATAGATGATCCGTCAAACCCGAATCCATCATCGAATGATTTTGCATCAAGCTGTGATGATGGGACTGTAAAATGCTGCCACTGACCCGGAAAATCCATAAACTTAAGATCTATGAATTCTATTTTATTTGTCTTAACATATTTTAAGACATTTTCGGCTGGTGAAGGAGATTTAGCCATAGTTTTTCCTCTTTGTAATTTATTGAATTAGATATTTAAAACTGTTGTATCTTTTAAAGTAGATAAAACAAATGTAGTTTTTGTAGACATGACGCCCGGCCATGCCTGGATTTCACTTAATAATTTTTCAAGAGCTTCCGTATTTTTAACAAGAGCTTTTAAAAGATGTGAACCTTCCCCAAGTACTGAATGACATTCAAGAATTTCAGGCTTCTTTTCAACATGTGTTATGAGCGATTTATAATGTTTGGAAGAATCCATCATAACATGAACGTAAGCCATAATATCATAACCAAAAATTTTGCGGTTTAATATTGTATAATAACCTTCAATAACGCCGTTCTCTTCAAGTTTATTCAGCCTTTCACTAACTGAAGGAATTGAAAGACTAACGGCTTCGGCAAGCTGGTTCCTTTTTGTCCTGGCATTACTTTGAAGGATATTGAGCATTTTAATATCTAAGTTATCCAGCATTATTTACCTAACTTATTTATGAATTATTAAAATTATTGTTTTAAATATAAAGCTAACAAGATATAACAATCAACCCCGATTATTAATATTTTTGAATTATTATATGCTGGGAGAAATATTCGGCAGAATTAACGGATTTATTATGAAAAATGAAGGATTGAGTTTATTCTTTGAATAAAGAATCTTTGATTAGTTTTTTCTCTTTGCTTCTCTGGTAAGCTTTCCGGGATCTTTCAATCTTTGGAGGTTTCACGGGCAAAGGTATCCGCTTTTTCTTTTTAGGAACGGATATTTTTTCTTTGCCCATAATGAAACATTTTTATTAAAAGATTGCATAAATAAATGGTGCAAGTGCGGAACCCTGAGTCAGAATTATTAGTCCGCCTAAAAGAATAAGCAGTATGACAATAGGTGCAAGCCACCATTTTTTACGGACTTTAAGAAATTCCCATAACTCCGCTATGATTGAAATCTTACTCATTAAAACACCCTTGTTTTTTGGAGAATAAATATTTAACTCTAAATAACAACATTCAAGTCAGTAAGAAGATTATTCAAACTTCATAATTGCGGTTATTAAATACACACATTTTCCTTATTTTAGTTGAAATAATTTACTGAAAGATATCTTGATAGTGAAACCTGCAAAGAAAACGAACACTAAAGATGAGCCAAACAGAGAATCAAAAAAGTTGTTTAATGTTATTGCTATTCTCATTCCCATCGTATTCTTTGTTTTGCTTGAGACAGGATTAAGAATATTTAATTATGGAAATGATTACCCGGTCTTTATCAGGGAATCAGAACTTTTTCCAGACAAGCTGATATTAAATCCCGATCTTCCTTCCAAATATTTTACAAATCTTAAAGGAGGTCCCGGCGTTGCACCCGATGCTTTTGATAAAGTGAAAAGAGAAAATGCGTTTCGTGTATTTGTTCTTGGTGAAAGCAGCACAGCGGGCTGGCCTTTTGTTTTTACAGCAAGTTTCCCCAGTAATCTAAAAAGAAAACTTGAGCTTCTTTATCCTGAAAATACAATTGAAGTAATTAATTGCGGTATCTCAGCGATAAACACTTACACAATTAGAGATATTATTCCTGCAATTATTGAACAAAAACCTGATCTAATTTTAATTTATTCCGGGCATAATGAATATTATGGTGCTCTGGGTGTAGGTTCAACAATTTCTGCGGGAAGATCAAGAACTTTAATAAATATTTACCTGTGGGCTTTAAAATTTAATACTACACAGCTTGTTTCAGATATTGTTTACG
>CAYNUV010000238.1:0-5313 GCA_964400245.1 uncultured Ignavibacteriaceae bacterium | reverse complement strand
GTTTTTGATACGGAAAGACAGAGAAAATCGTAATAGAATTATGAATATGTTAAGACACTTTGAAGAATTGGGGGTAATATTGAATTGAGTGGGTAGTTTTCTCTTATTCCTCAACTATCCTCTCAATATTTCTTGTCTGCTTAACTAAATCTCCAGTACACTAACTTTTCTTGAGCTAATATATTTTCTTTTACTAATACAAGGTTTAATTTTAAGGTTTAACTTTAAATTTTCCTGAATATACTTCATACCCAAAAACCACCAGCACAGGTATATACTCTAAAATCAAAACCAGCGGATAATTTTCCCACTCACCATACAACTGGTAATTTAAAATTGTAAAGACTGTTAAACTTATTAAAGTTGTGTAAAGAATTCCGCTCCATCTTGGGATAAAAGGAATTAAAACTGCAAGCCAAACTAAATACCAAAGGTGAACTATCGGGGAGAAAATAAAAAGAAGAAATACCGAGAGATAAATTTTGTTTAAGAAATCTTTCTTTGAAAAAATTATTGCGGAATAAATTAATACGAAAACAATCAGGCAGATTAATCTCGCTTCCTGGTTATCATTAAGAAATGAATTTAATATTTCAAACACAAAACCATTGAACGTCCAGTTGAGTGTAAAGTTTGTTAGTGCTTCAAAGACATTTGTAGAAAAAATAAAAGAAAGATAGATCAGTCCAACCACAACTGAAGGAATGATTATAGTTTTTAGTTTTTCCTTAATCCCCTTTTCATTTAAAAATATTATTGGAAGTAATATTAATGCCAACGGTTTAATACAGATTGACAAACCAATAAGAATTAAACTCAGAATATTTTTCTTCTTTAAATAAAAGTAGATTGCAAAAATCAGCAAAGGCAATCCAAAGCCGTCAACGTGTGCATCAATTAAAAGCTGGAAGACGGGCAAAGGAGCGAGTGCATAAAGCAAAATATTTTTCTGTGGTAATTTTAATTCTTTGAGGACAAGGAATAATCCCAAAAACGTCAGCAGTTCAGAAAGGAGTAAAAGTATTTTTATTCCCCAGAAAGTTTCTCCGCCAATCAAATATCCTGCATAAAAAAGAATAAGGCTTAACGGAGGATAAACGGTTTTAATTTCTGGGAACTTTACAAGCTCCGGAAGAATATCTGAATGAAGGTGATTTAATTCTTCATCACCCGGTGCATACTGATAAGGATTAATTCCATTTGCTAAAACCTTTCCATCCCACACATACCTGTAATAATCATCAGAACCTGTTGGATGAATGAACATTACACTGATTCTTAAAATCAATCCGCAGACTAAAAGGAAGTAAACATAATTCTTTGGTAAATCAATCTTTAAAATATAAATACACAACAAAATGAAGATTAAAGAAGCGGATATGTAAATAATTGAATAGGAAATTATCGGCTTCAGATCAAGAATAAAAAACAAAGCATATAAAAGAAAGTAAACGAGGAATGGAAGAAGTAAGATTGGTTTTACAATTAGTTTTTTTTCAGAATTAGAAATTATATCTGATTGCATGATCAAATATAAACATTGCGGATTAAGGAAAATGTTGTCCGTCTGAGTTTATCGAAGACCGATTGTTCTTGTTGTGACGCTTCGACAGGCTCAGAGTGACAAATTTCAAAATCTCAAATCATTTTATTCCCAGTTCCTTACACATCCTGTAGAAATTTGATGGAGCCATACCAAGTTTTTCTGCAGCACTTGAATCTGAGTTTGAAATGCTTCTTACATATTTAAAGTACTTAGTTCGGAAAATTTTTTCCATATCCCTTAAAGGAAGAACCTGGCCAGCATAAAGGTCATCAAAGTTAGTTTCTTCTTTTATAAGAATATGGTTTCTTAAGATTGTCGGATTGCTGATATCCTTTGCAGTAATAATTCCGTTGCTGTTTATTAATAATCTTTGAACAACATTTCTTAATTCTCTTACATTGCCGGGCCATTTATAATTAAGAAGGATCTCATGTGATTTTTCATCAACAACAGGCATTGCAATATCCATATCCCTGCTGAAGTATTCCAAAAAATGATTAAAGAGTAAAATGATATCGTTCCCTCTCTTTCTTAATGGAACAATATCAATAGGTACGACACTCAACCTGTAATACAAATCTTCCCTGAACTTGCTATTCATAACTTCATTGGCAAGATTTTTATTTGAAGCGGCAATTATTCTAACATCAACATTCATCTTGCCTGTTCTTCCAATCTTTTCAATCTCACCATCCTGGATTACACGTAACAATTTAACCTGGGCGGCAAGAGGCAATTCGGCTACTTCATCAAGAAAAAGAGTTCCATGGTGTGCAATTTCAAAAAGTCCCTGCTTATTAGAGTTTGCACCTGTGAAAGAACCTTTCTCATAACCAAAGAGCTCGCTCTCAATTAATTCACCGGGAATGCTGCCGCAATTAATAGGAATAAAATTTTCATACTTTCTTTTGCTGGTAAGGTGAATATTCCATGCAACAAGTTCTTTCCCTGTTCCCGAAGCGCCGTTGACTAAAATATTAATATCGCTCTTTGCATACTTCTCAATATTTTCTCTCAGTTGTAATATTGGCTCCGATTCACCTATTATTTTTTTCATCTCAAGTATACTTTGAATATTCTGTTTAAGCTTTTTATCGGATTTAAGCTTGTACCTTTCCAATCTCTTTTTTTCATAAGCATTAAAGATACTGAGGATAAAATCAGTCGGCTGGTAAATATAATTTTCAATGTTTCCGGGATATTTTGTGCAATACCAATAAGCCCCTGCTCTCATAAGGCTATTTGCAAAATCATAATTGGTAATGTTGATAGTCATCTTTGTTATAACAATAATCTGTATGAACTGGTCATAATTTTTTATTTGAGTTATAAGCTCTTCACCCTTCAGCCCGCCGGAAATCTGGTAATCAAGAATTACAATATCATACCGATCCGGGTTATCTTTTATTAGTTCAAGTGCAGCCCTGCCGTTTGAAACCACATCTAAAACTTTTATCCTGGTTTCATAATAGCTGACTGTTTTTTTAACTCTCTTAACATCAAAGTCTTCATCTTCAATAAGTAGAATATTAATTATATCAGTTCTTTCCATAACCCTCTTTCTCATTTTTAATTTTAATAGTGAATATACAACCGCAACTATCAATGTTTTCAGCATCAAGGCACCAGCCGCATTTACCTACAGCCATTTCATAAGCAATAAAGCATCCATAACCTGAGTTTGCTCCATCAATTTTTTTTGTTGATTCATTTTCTAAAAATATTTTTTTAATTCCTTTTTCACCTTTCTCAAGAAGTTCTTTCTGAATTCCAACACCATTATCGGAAACAGTAATAGATGAGGCGTTATTTACTTTATCATACTTTGTAGAAATTTTTATTTTAATTGATCTCCTGTTGCCATGATCAATACTGTTCTGAATTAATGGTTCGAGAATTTCCCATACAACAAATTCATTTACATTTACAAATGGGAGAGATTCATCCAGCTCCAGCTCAAAATCAAACATTTCATTCTTGCTTGACAAACGTAAGAATATGTACTTCACAACAAACTTAATTACCTGGTTTATATCGGTATTGAACATCGGGTTTACAATTGTATTAATCTCATGATCATACCATTTCATATCATAAATAATTCTGGAAATAAAATTTGAATAAGTGATTACTCTTCCCTTCAGGTCGTTAAGGTTTTCATTGTTCATCTGTCTTACATCTTCTTTAATAAAGCCGATAATCTTTTCTGCTTTATGATGTGTGTGGTAAATTCTTTTTGTAAACAGAGATTCTTTTTCAATTCGTATCTGCTTTTTAAGATTCTCTTTGTGTTCATCATAAAGTTTTTCCTGGGCTTCATTCCTTTCTTTTACAGCCTGGGATGAAACAAAAAATATTGCAATTAGCCCGATAAAGATTAAAGATGAATAAACCAGAGCAACTTTGTTAAAGTTAGAGCTTACTTCTTCGGTTAAAAAAGAAAAATCGGGAGTAATACGCATATACATTACACCGATGTATTCTCCATCAGGAACAAAAGGAACAAGTATGTTAAATGTATTTTGATTTTTAAGTGAACTGTAAATTACTTCAGCAGATTTCATTCTGTCTTTTTCAGAAATAAATAATTCAACTCCTTCTGTATGAGAATCATAATTGGAACTAAATGCAGGTAATGTCCCGGTTAAAAATGAATGGAGCTTCTGCCCGCTGTCAATTACATAAAGCTTGTGGTTCCTGTTAAGCACTAAAAAAATATCTTCAACACTTCTTTGCAAAAGCTGCTGTTTAAATATTACGTTGAATGAATAAATAATTTCTTTATCCTCAAAATCTTTTAGTGTTTTATGAAGGAAGAGATTTTCAAACAGCAGTTCCATGCTTGTTGAAGTAACAATGGCTAATCTTTCTGCAGAATATTGACGATACCAGGCTTGAGTTTCGCCCAAAAAATCATCGAGCGATGATTTCTGTACAAAGGCAACAACAATTTGAAATATGATAAGTATTATAAAAAAAATCGTTATGTGCCGGATTTCAAATTTGTACTTGGAAACTTTATTTAAAATCTTTTTCTTGAACATAATTACTAATATCAGTTAAATTCCTTAATCATTACCCTGTCGGTCTGAATAGCAATTGTGCATTCAACCAAAGCTTTCTTTACAGAAATTTTATTCTGAATTGCATTCTTAAAGTAATAAGACATGATTTTGGAATATCGTGTATAATCAACATGAGCCGGGCGATGAACGCCTGTTTCCATAAGTTTTTTGAAATTTTCTATTTCAGGATATTTTTTTAGATACTCAGGATTTTCATAAAAACTGTTTACTACCGGATAGTAACCACTTTCCCTGTAAAACATTTCCTGCGATTCTTCCTTCAGCAAAAATTTTACAAAGTCAATCACCTTTTCTTTTTTATTTGAAAATTTGGAAACCATAAGATTCCATCCACCGAAGATTGAAGTTGGAGTTCCATTTTTAAAATATGGAAGTGGCGCTTTTTTAAGATGACTCTCCTTTTCGGGATTGAAAGGAGATTCTTTAAAATCTTTATCATAAGTTGGCCAGCCACGAATAAATAAAGCGTCATTTTTAATAAAATATTCAAAACTTGGGATTTCAGTAAATTCTGTTACTACTTCCGGCGTTGTTTTATATTTATTTACAAGATCAACTAAAAGCTGCAGGGATTTTTCTGCTTCAGGTGTGTTAAGATTAAAACCATGCTCATTAAAATAATTTTTATTTAAGCTGAGAAGAAGTTCCATGTAAACACAAATGAGCCCTTCATAATCAGTA
>CAYNUV010000237.1:0-5366 GCA_964400245.1 uncultured Ignavibacteriaceae bacterium | reverse complement strand
GTTGAAAAAGAAAAAGAGGAAGAGAAACCGGGTAATAAAAAGGCTGGGAAGTAGTTTCTTTGTAGTAGCCCCGACATTTATGTCGGGGTATACAAAAAACCTCCACAATTATGTGGGCTTTAGCCCATTTTGAAGAATTGTGGCTAAAGCCATTTTTTATAGATTTATTAATCCACGACCTAAAGGTCGTGGCTATTAAATAAAAACTAAAAAATGATAATTGAAAAAATTGCAAAAAAGGATAGAAGAAATGTTGTTATAAATTTTGATAATGGAACCGAACTCATAATTAATTACGAAATATTTTTAAAAAGCGGTCTGAAAAAAGGATTTGGAATTACTTCAGACCGTTTTTCTTTTTTAATTGAAGAAAATAAAAAGCATTACGTTAAAACAAGTGCAATTAATCTTTTAGCGAAAAGAATTCAGTCTGAAAAAGAATTAAGATTAAAACTCTTGCGAAAGAAATATGAAAAGGAAATGATAAATGAAGTTATTGAAGATCTAAAACAAAAAGGATTAATTGATGATTATAAATTCGCTCTTATTTATTCTGAGGAAAAAATAAGGATAAAATTATGGGGTGAGCAAAAAATAAAAGGCGAACTTATTCATAAAGGAATTAGCAGTGAAATAATCTCACAGATTGTTGAAGAGAAATTCCCGCCGGAAAATAAATTTGAGAATGCTGTTCAACTCGCCTTAAAAAAAATAAAATCTTTGTCTCACAAGAAGCTTGATAAAAGAAAGCTTGCCCAAAGAATTTATTCATTTCTTTCTTCTAAAGGTTATGATTACAGCACAAGCAGGGAAGTTGTTGAGAAAGTCCTGGAGGAAAGATTTATTGAATAAAAAAATTTCAGTTAATAAATCCAGAAATAGATCCAAACGAACAAATCATAATGGAAATTTTCAATACACAATAATCAATATTCAACAATTCAATAATCAATATTCAACAATTCAATAATCAATATTCAACAATTCAATAATCAATAGAGGGAAAATGGAAAAAAGAAAATTTGATTTGGGAGATAGGTTTGTAGATTACACATGCAGAATGATTGATGTTGTTGAAGCTTTACCAAAAACAAGGACAGGAAATTATATTGCCGGTCAATTAATAAAATCCTGCCATTCACCTGCTTTTAATTATGGAGAAGTTCAGGCAGCAGAATCAAAAAATGATTTTATTCATAAAATGAAAGTTGTATTGAAAGAATTAAAAGAATGTAGAATTGCATTAAAAATTATTCGGAAAAAAGAGATTATAAAACCAGTAAATAAACTTTCAAACATTTTCAAAGAAACTGAAGAATTAATTGCAATTACAGCTAAAAGTATTTCAACTGCTAAAAATAAAAATACTCCTTAAACAAATTTAAATTGAACATTGCTTATTGAGAATTGATTATTAAGAAATTAAGATCAGGGAGTTTAAAATTTCGCAGTTGACTTACTTTTTTATTTTTTCATTTAAAGAAAGGATCATCCCTGAAACTTCCGGTATGTTGATTGTTTCTGCTGCTTCTTTAACAGGTAACCACTTTCTTTTTCTTAAATCTTTTTCAGGATAGTCATCAAGCACTTCAATTACTTCCATAGAAAAAATTTTAATATCGCAAACACCAATTGAGTTTTTGATCCTGAAAGTCCCAAGTTCAACAGTTTCATTTGTACCAATTACTCCTGCTTCTTCATAAGCTTCTTTCTTCGCAGATTCAAAAGGGGAAAGATTGAATTCAATATATCCTTTGGGAAGAATCCATTTTTTTCCTTTCATTGAAGTTATGAGAAGGACCTGCAGTTCCCCATTTTTTTTACGGTAAGGTAAAACTCCCGACTGATGAAAATTAAATTCTAATTTCAATCTCTGTACAACTCCGGAATTAATTCTTTACAAAGATAAAAAATATAAGGAGATGTTTTCACACTTCAACAGGCAAGTGTGATAAATATTATTTTTGTAATAGTTCGGAAGTTTTATTTAAAATTTCTTCAACCTCATTTTCATTATTTCCCTCAGCATAAATTTTAAGCTGTGGAAAATTATCCGATTTACGAATCGTTACCCAACGGCATTCTCCATCCAAAGTAAACTTAATGCTGTTCAGTTCATCATTGTTTTCTTTGAATGAGTGAAAACTATTTACTTTAAAGTTTCCAATCTTATCGGGAGGATTATTAAACAGTAAATTTAATTTATCATCTTCTTTATCATTTTGTAAGATAATTTGATTACAGAAAAAATCTTTTGTCAATTCCGGTTTTGAATTTATATAATCACTCAATCTTTTGTAACCTGATTTAGCAAGCATTTCTGCAAAAAACAATGAAGTTAAAATCCCATCGCGGTATGGAGTACCATTTCCCCAAATGAAACTTCCGCTTCCTTCAAATCCAATTGATATATTTTCTTTGATGACCGTTTCTGAAAAAAATCTTAATCCAACCGGGGCTTCAATTATTTTATCAGCGCCAAAATGATTCCTGAGAAACTCAGTATTAATCAAAGATTTGATGATCCTGCCATTTTCTTTCCGGCTGTTGAAAAAATAATCTGCCAGCAATACTGAAGTCTGATTATCATCAAGTATATCACCTTGATCCGTAATTATTGTTACTCTATCGGCATCTCCATCCGTAGCAATTGCAAAAGAATATGAATCTGTTTTTCTTACTTCATCAATAACGGGTGTTAAATTTGCTGTTAAAGGATCAGGAATTCTTCCTGCAAAATCTTTTTCAGAAAATTTAAAAATAGTTTTACTTCCTATATCATTAATTATTAAAAGATTTTCCAAAACCTGCTGACCTGCACCAGCCATTGAATCAATCAACAAATTTATCCCACTACCTTTTATGGAATTAAAATCAATTAAACTTTCAAGCTGCTCATAATATTTTGTCCCAATATCAACCTGGTAAATTTTTTCATCATCAACCTGCACAAGATCTTTATCAATAAACTCTTCAATTTCATTTAACTGGGATTTAGTCAAAATATTTCCATACTGAGAAATAAATTTTATTCCATTATAGTTTGCAGGGAATCTTCCACCAGTAATCATAATTCCGGCATTAAGATTATTATTTTTTACGAAACAGGTAAGTGCTTGTGTTGCTGAAATTTTATCAGTAAGAAAAACAATAACATTGTTACCGGATAAAACTCTTGAAAAGAGAAGTGCAAAATCTTTGGATTTACGCCTGCCATCGTAAGCTATTCCAACTTTAAAAATATCTTTCTCATTGCTATGTGATACAAGAAACCCTGCAAAAGCCTGTGCTACCTTGGCTACTGTGTTTAAATTAATTTCACTGTCCAATATTCCCCGCCAGTTTTCAAAACCAAAATGTATTTTATGGTTCTTCATCTCATAATGAGTTTAAATTTATGTGTAAGAAATAGTATAAGTGCATAAGAAAGTTTAAGAGTAATTTCAAAAGCATGAATAAGATTTTCTCTTACACTTGAACTTGAGCTTAAACTTAAACATTTTTCTATGCAACATTTAATCAGCAAATGAAAATACTTAAAGAAGTTTCACTTAAATCTTACAATACTTTCAGGATAGATGCAAAAGCTAAATATTTTGCTGAAGTTAAGAGTGAAGATGAACTGAGTGAAATTTTAACCTCAGGTGAATATAAAAATATTCCAAAATTAATTCTTGGTGGAGGAAGCAATATTCTTTTAACTAAAGACTTTGATGGATTAGTATTGAAAATTTCTATACCGGGAATAGAAATTATCAGTGAGGATGATGAAACAATTACAATAAAAGCCGGGGCTGGAGTTATTTGGCATGAGCTTGTTTTATTCTGTGTTGGAAAAAATTATGGAGGGATAGAAAATTTATCTTTAATTCCCGGAACAGTTGGTGCTGCACCAATACAAAATATTGGAGCTTATGGACAGGAATTACAAGATGTGTTTAACGATTTGGAAGGTATTTATTTAGATGATTTGCAATCTGTAAAATATAAAAAAGAGGATTGCAGGTTTAGTTACAGAGATAGTATTTTCAAAAATGAGCTGAAGGATAAATTTTTAATTACAAGTGTGGTTATCAAACTTAGCAAACGGCCTATTCTCAATCTGGAATATGGAAATCTTAAAAGTGAACTTGAAAAACTTGGACAGAATAATATTGGTGTAAAAGAGGTAAGTGAAGTCATTTGTAAGATACGCAGAAGCAAACTTCCCGATCCTGAAGAGATAGGTAACGCCGGAAGTTTTTTTAAAAATCCGGAAATACCGGAAGAAAAACTTATTGAGTTGAAAAAAGATTTTGAAGATATTATTGGATTTCCACTTGGAAACGGAAAAGTAAAAGTACCTGCGGGCTGGCTTATTGAAAAGTGCGGATGGAAAGGAAAAAGAGTTGGAAATACCGGTTCACATGTAAAACAATCTCTTGTACTGGTTAATTATGGAGATGCTTCCGGTTCAGAAGTTTTGAATTTGGCAAGAGAAATTAAAAAATCAGTTCGCGATAAATTTGGCATAGATTTGAAGGAAGAAGTAAACATAATCTAAATCATGGTTTATATTGAAAATCAATCAAGGTATCTTTAAGTTTTTTATATATAATTCCTAAACACAAATGATAACAACCAAAAGTTGTTTTATCATTAAATTGGAGAAATAAATGAATAATCCAAAAGAAGAAAAAGAACATTTATCTGCTTATGAAAAAGCTGCACAGGAAGGAATTGATCCGAGGTGTATTCCACAAAGATTAACTGCAGAGGTTCCAGTAGATGATCAGATTGAATACCCAAATTATCCTGAAGCAGATAATGAAAACTGGAAATTTCTTTATGATCGCCAGATGGGATTTCTTTCGGGAAGAGTCTGTCAGGAATATCTTGATGGTGTTGATATTCTGAATTTTACAAGGGATAAAATCCCTGCTTTAAAAGATTTGAGTACGGTATTTAAAAAAACAACAGGCTGGAAAATTGCTCGTGTTCCCGGATTAATTCATGAGCAGAATTTTTTTGAGATGCTTCGTGAAAAAATATTCCCTTCAACTGATTACATTAGAGGAAAAGAAGAGCTTGATTATACACCCGCACCAGATTGCTTCCATGATATGTTTGGGCATATGCCGCTTTTAACAAATCCAAACTTTGCTTCTTTTTACCAGATGTTTGGTGAAGCAGCACTAAATGCAAAAGGTGAAGACCGTAAATTCCTTGAAACTTTCCACTGGTTTACTGTTGAGTTTGGTTTAATCAAACAGAAGGAAGGAATGAGAATTTATGGTGCCGGAATTATTTCATCAAAAGAAGAAGTAGGCCATGCATTATCTAAAGATGTTGAAGTAAAAGATTTTATTCCGGAAAAACTTGTTCAC
>CAYNUV010000236.1:0-5379 GCA_964400245.1 uncultured Ignavibacteriaceae bacterium | reverse complement strand
ATTAAATACTGCATAATAATTGTATTAAAAGCGGTGTTGAGATTTTAATATAAGTGTTCTTTCAATACTAATTACTATTGTTATAAAAATTATTTAAGATTGAAACCGGGTCCCATAAATTATTAAATGTCCATCTCGTATCAATTGTATCCGGACATAGTGAACCTTCCGCCATTTCCAGGTTATTGCTGTGCCAAGTATAATCAACACTATCACCTACAATTATAAAAATAACTTCTTCGTTCTCCCCATTGAAGAATACGAGGTGGATTTGATAGTGCAAAGAAAATTTCTTTGTCTGCCATATTATTTGAGAAAGTACAATCCAGTAAAAAGAATTGTGCATCCCTGTGATATCTTCCTAAAGGAAAACCGGGAACTCCATCAAATCTTGAATTCCTGATTACAAATTTATGATCTTTATTTCCACTTCCGTCATGCCATATTGATGCTGTTAAATTATGTCCATAAAACCGGCTGTTATCTATAAAGCAATAACCTCTCGGACATACATAATCAACATATCCTTCAAAATAACAGTTGTTGTGGTAGTACATTCCATCCTGTGTATTCCAAAGACTGACTGTATCTCCACCATCAGCAATTATATTACAATTATCAATTATAATTCTTGTTACTCCTTCACCACCTCTTATTGCAAACTGGTGATCATTATCGCCAAATAAACTTCCATAATTATTATGAATTGTAAGAGAAATAAAAATCAAATCCGAAATACTATTTTTAATATTTATTACAGCCGAACCATAATCATTAGGATAAGTAGCAAGCCAGTTTTTTCTTAATTCCGAATATATAATGATGGTGCTGTCTTTATCTTCTCCAATTAATGCAATTCCACTTTTTTCAATGAATATTTTTTCGTTATAAATTCCATTCTCAATAAAAATTATAAATTGTTTTTCGTATAAAGATGGAATTGCATTAATTGCTTCCTGAATTGTTGTAAAGTTCCCGCTTCCATCTTTTGCAACAATAATATCAGGAGTAAAAGAAAAAACTCTATTAAAGGGATATAAAATGAAAAGTAAAAATGAAAGTAAAAAATTAATTTTCAATTTAAGATAGGGCTAAGAAAAAAATTATACAACAAGTTCACTTTTTGCCTTACCATCATTAACCAAAAGCTTTGTTTGAAGTTTAATATGTTTTGATTTGAATTCAACCGGGTTATCTATCATTTTTACAATCAGGTTTACGGCTTCCTGCCCAAGTTCATGAGCCGGCTGATCAACAAAATTAAAAACAGTATGTGTGGACCTATGAAACGGATTATTACCAAAACAGGTGACTTCAATATCTTCGGGAATCCTGAGTCCATGTTTACCTGCGGCTCTGTAAATACCAAGAGCAATCGGATATGTAACTGCAAGAATAAATTCAGGCAAATCCCCGGATTCATATATCTGTTCAAAACCTTTGAATCCATCATCTTCTCCAAAACCACCTTCGATGATCCAATTGTGGTTTAAAGGAATATGATTTTTATTTAAAGCTTCAATGAAACCTTCCTGCCTGTCTCTACCAATGTTAATGTGACTGAAGCCTCCTACATGTGCTAATTTTTTATATCCCTTGTTAATTGCATGCTCAGCAGCAGAATAAGCACCATTTTTATCATCAACAGTAACACTTGAAGCTCCTTCAAGATCGGGGGCCCTATCAATAAAAACAAGAGGTATTTTAAGATCAAGAACTCTTCTGAAGATTGTGAGATCTTTTGTTTCCTGTGTAATAGATACTATCAAACCATCAACCTGCATTGAAAGGAGAGACAAGACATGTTTCTTTTCTCTATCAGCTTTTTCCTGGGATACGGTAAGAAAAATTTCGTAATTATTATCAAAAGCAGTATCATAAACAGATTCAATTACAGATGAAAAAAATAAATGGGCAACTTTTGGTACGATAAGGCCAATTGTATTGGATTTTCTTGCCGACAGGTTTTTTGCCATGTAATTCGGCATATAACCAAGCTTATCTGCAAGCTCTTTAACTTTAGCTGTTGTTTCAGGAGAAATATCAGGATGATTTCTTAAGGCTTTTGATATAGTAACTTTTGAAACCTTAAGTTTCTTTGCAAGGTCTTCCAGTTTTATTTGTTTTATTTTTCTATTCATAAACCAGGTAACCTGAAATGTTGATAAACTTTTTCATTTTACTTTAAAGAAGTAAGATCAGAGAAATCCATATCATCAAAATCTTGGTTTTCTCCACCCATCGCCCAAACAAAAGAATAATTTTTTGTTCCAGCACCGGCGTGAATTGAGAAACTCGGCGATATTACGGCTTGCTCATTCCTTATAATAAGATGGCGGGTTTCATTTTCAACACCCATAAAGTGAAAAACCATAGAATCTTTTTCCATATCAAAGTACATATAAATTTCTGATCTCCTGATATGTGTGTGAGGAGGGAAAGTATTCCAAATGCTTCCACTTTCAAGAATTGTGCAACCCATTACAAGTTGGCAGGATTTGATTTTTTTAGGGTGAATATATTTGCAAAGAGTTCGTTTATTAGCATTTTCCTGGGAACCAAGATATACTTTATCTGAATCACCTGCTTTTACTGAAGCTACAGGATATGACGTATGTGCAGGATAACTGATAAGATAAAACTTTGCCGGCTGATCACCCAATTTACTTTTAAATTTAATATCCTTAACTCCCCTTCCAATATAAATAAAATCTTTATTTGAAAGATTGTATTCTTCATCATCAGCTATTACAGAACCACTACTTCCAATGTTAACAACTCCAAGTTCACGCCTTTCAGTAAAATAATCTGCAGACATTTCTTTCTTAGTGCTTAAAAGTTCAAGTTCTTTATTTACAGGAAAAACTCCACCGATAATTGCTCTGTCAGTATCGGTATATATAAGATTTACTTTATCTTCCGTAAAAAGATTTTCAACTAAAAAATTATTTTTTAGTTCATCGGAATCCATATTCTTATAAGTAAATGGATTATTTGTATACTGGATTTTCATTTTCTCTTCTTGATTAAATTATTAAGATTATCTTTCAACTCTTCCCGAACCGCTTCCTTTAGCAAGCTTTTCTACTTCATCAACAGAAACAAGATTAAAATCTCCGGGAATTGTTTGTTTCAGGCAGGATGCTGCAACAGCAAACTCAAGAGCATCTTTCGTGCTATTCTTTGTTAATAAACCATAAATCAAACCGCTTGCAAAAGCATCTCCGCCCCCCACCCTATCAACAATTTGTATATCATATCTTTTGGAACGAAAAGGTTTTTTACAATCTTTCTCATCATACAACAAAGCACTCCATCCGTTCCTTGAGGCGGAAAAACTTTCTCTTAATGTTATTGCAACAACTTTAAAATTGAATTTCTTTTTTAATTCTTTTGCAAGATTGACGTATCCTTTTTCATCAAGCTCGCCACTTTCAACATCAGTTGTGCCTGCTTTTAAACCAAGACTTTTTTCAGCATCTTCTTCATTAGCAATACAAACATCAACAAAATCCATAAGAGGAACCATAACTGACTGAGCTTCTTTTGTTGTCCAGAGTTTTGCACGGTAATTTAAATCGGCACTGATTGTTACATTATTTTTTTTTGCAACATTACAAGCAGTTTTTAAAACTTCCTGCGCATTTTTTCCTAAAGCAGGTGTAATGCCTGTCCAATGAAACCATTTTGCACCTTTAAATACTTCATTCCAATCAAGTTCATCTTTTGTTAAAGTAGTAACAGAAGAGTTTGATCTGTCATAAATTACTTTGCTTGATCTTTGACTTGCACCTGTTTCTAAAAAATAAATTCCTATTCTATCACCACCGCGAACAATGTTATTGTCATGCACTCCATATTTTCTTAAAGAATTTACAGCAGCCTGCCCGATTTCATGTTTTGGCAATTTTGTAATGAAATATGATTCCAAACCATAGTTAGCAAGAGATACTGCAACATTGGCTTCTCCTCCACCATAGTTAAGATCAAAAGAATCTGATTGAACAAATCGGTTATAACCGGGAGTTGATAGCCTCAACATTATCTCACCGAGCGTTACAACTTTCATTATTATCTTTCAAAATTTACAGGTTATTAAAAAGTTAAGACTTAATTTAAACTTAAAAGCCATCCAAATAAATTTTTTGCCGCTTTAAAATTTTCAAATCCTGCCGGAAGTTTCCGGTTATCTATATATTCATTATAAAGCCAGGGATCTCCTATTGCAAAAACATATCCATTACCAAACTTACTTAAAGCCATAATAACACCATCACCATTAACTAAAACTGGCTCAGCATTACCACTTAATTTTAGGGCGCTTAGTTCTTTTATATAAATCTGCCTTACACCTTTAAATAATTGATGATCGGGAAACTGATCTATCTTTCCCATATCAAAATTTTTTCCTGTTACCCTGTTCTTACTGTCTTCGCTGAAATGAATTCCAAATTGTTCCGAGAGAAGGTTTAAATTTGTAAACTCACAATTTGCACTATCATTCGCCATTAAAACTAAGACACCTCCACTATTAACCCAATCTTTCAACACCTCCCTGGAATCTTCATTAATATAATTTGGCTTATCAGTTTCCTTTGGTGTATCGGGATCTACAATTATATAAACATCAAGATCACTAAATTTTCCTCTTGTAGGTGCATTAGTTAAAGATGTTATTTCCGCGCCAAGATTTTTTATTGTTTCTCCAAGCTCAGAAAACCCGGAGAAGGTTGTGTCTTCCCAGGTATAGTGAAATCTTTTCCCTTCCTTCCATTCATTGTTGAAGAAATAATCTAAAGCAACCTTTTTCCCATTTCCAGGATTCGTACCTCTCTCAAGTTCTATAGCTAATAATAAAAAAGGACCATAACCTTTGAAATCATTTACACATTTAGGTTCGCTTAAATAATATTCAAAACTTCCATCTCTGTTTTGCTCTCCACCAAGTCCCCCCACAGAAACTGTGTTATTAAGATAGATATGATTTTCATTATCGTAAGTAACAAGATTTTTTAAAATAGCCTGGAAGGATTCTTCAGCAATATCAAAAAAATTTTTATTAAGATATCCTTTATTAACTCCCTTGGCAAAAGTATAAGCATACATTGAAGAAGATGAAGCTTCAATATAATTTCCTTCTCGGTTTTCCTGATCAACAACCAAGTACCACAACCCGGTTTTATCATCCTCGTATTTTATTAAACTCTCTGAGAGATTTTGTAAAATTTTGACAAGATCACTTCTGTTAGGATGATCTGCAGGAAAATAATCCAGAACATCAACAAGAGCCATCATAAACCAGCCAATAGCTCTACCCCAATAACTTGGGGATCTTCCTGTAACCGGATCAGCCCACTTTTGTTTTTTACTTTCATCCCA
>CAYNUV010000235.1:0-5399 GCA_964400245.1 uncultured Ignavibacteriaceae bacterium | reverse complement strand
ACTTATTACGACTACAGGACAGGTGCAGTCATAACCGGAAATAATTTTTCGCAGGGACAGCTTATTGTCTGTAAAATAACTTTAGCTGGCTCTGATCGTTCGGCAGAAAATATTGTTATCACAGATATGCTTCCATCCTGTTTTGAAATTGAGAATCCACGATTATCAACTTCAACAGAATTGCGATGGGAAACAAAGAATCCAATTAATGTGCAGTATATGGATATAAGAGATGACCGGCTTTTGCTGTTTACAAATCTTGATCGGAATACGACAAAAGAATTTTATTATATGCTGAGAATAGTTAACAAAGGCAAATTCACTTTACCTGTTATCGGTGCTGAAGCAATGTATGATAGAGAATTTCATTCATATAATGGTGCAGGTGTTGTAAGAGTGAAGGAATGAAAGACTAGAAAATTTAAAGATTAAAAAATTTCTAAAGGATTTAAAAATGATAAAAAAATGTCTATTAATCTTTAGTTCTATTATGTTCTTTTTTTTCTTAAGTTTTTTTGGTTGTTCCAAAAATAATAAGGAAAAAATAGGAGAATTAGATCCACCAGAAATTCTTTATGAAGATCAGGTAGAACTAAATATTGAAGATAAATATTTTACAGTTCAAATTGATTCAATGTTCAATACTATTATACCCCATTATAGATTTGATATTATAGGTCAACAATTAGTTAGATATTGGCTTAGATATTATAATAATATGTGGGAAGTCAGATTCTATAATCAAGAATTTTTTGAAAAAAATGAAAATGGAGGATATAATTATTTATTTGGGATAAAATATGATAAAGCTTTTTATTTACGTTGGAGAAATGAACCTGAAAAACGTTCTCCTATGGCATACACATCTGACATTGGAAAATATACTGTTAAACTACAAACAAATTTACCCAAAGATATAGTCAAGCATTATTATCCGGTATAAAATGTTCAATAGAAATTAAGGAAATGTCAAGGGCAAAAATTAAAAAAGTAAATTTAATAAATATTATAAACAGCAACTATCAACCTTTTTATTGATGAAAAAGTAGATAAAAATGTAATTTGTTCAATGAATAAAAAAAAATTTATTTTTATTCTGATTTTTACTTCCCCAATCCTCATTGTTTTGCTGGATTTTCTTTTTACTCTTCCTCAAATGAAATCTTTTTCAAAAGAGATTTATGCAAAAGATGGAACGCTTCTCACAGCTTATCTTACTGAAGATGATAAATGGAGAATGTTCACCAAGCTTGGTGAAATTACTCCTGAACTAAAGAAAGCAATTATAGAAAAAGAAGATAGCTGGTTTTACTGGCATCCGGGAGTAAATCCTGTTTCATTAATAAGAGCTCTTTATTCAAATATCATTGGAGGGAAAACAATATCAGGTGCTTCTACAATTACAATGCAGCTTGCAAGACTGCTTGAGCGAAAGAATAGAACTTATATAAATAAGATTGCAGAAATGTTCAGAGCTTTCCAACTCGAATTGCATTTTACAAAAGATGAAATACTTGAAATGTATTTAAGTCTTCTTCCTTATGGTGGAAATATCGAAGGAGTAAAATCAGCATCATACATTTATTTTAACAGGCCTCCGGACAAACTGAGTCTTGCTCAATCAATTATGCTTGCTGTAATTCCAAATAATCCTAACGGATTAAGAATAGATACAAAAGTTGAAAAAGCTTTGGTTCAAAGAAATTTTCGGATAAAAAAATTTATTGATGATGAAGTCTTTAATAAAGATGATCTTAAAAATGCTCTTGATGAACCAGTAAAACCGAATCGTTATAAAATTCCAACCTCCGCTCCACACTTTTGTAATTTTATCAACCAGAACCATGGTGAAAAAAGAATTAAAACTTCACTTGATCTTTCAATTCAGACAAAAGCAGAAGACCTTTTATGGAATTATGTGCAGAGAGTTTATGCAAGAGGTGTAACGAATGGTGCTGTTCTGATAATTGATAATAAAACTTTATCTGTCGTTGCTTATTGCGGCTCAGCAGATTTCTATAATAAAGAAGCTTCAGGACAGGTTAATGGAGTTAGAGGAGTGAGATCTCCAGGTTCAGCTTTAAAACCATTTCTTTATGCTGAAGCATTCAACTCAGGCAAGTACACTCCGAAGATGAAGCTGCTTGATGTGCCGACAGATTTTGGTGGGTATCAGCCGGAAAATTTTGATTATAAATTTAATGGCGAAGTTACTACTGCATTTGCTCTGGGTAATTCGCTTAATATTACTGCTGCAAGATTATTACAGGATGTAGGATTAAAAGATTTTATTTCTCTTCTTGAAAAAGGAGGATTCGGTGAAATAAGCAATGATAAAAACAAGCTTGGAATTTCACTTATTCTTGGCGGGTGCGGAGTAACGCTTGAGCAGCTTACAAGATTCTATACAGTGTTTGCAAATAAAGGGAAATTGTATCCTTTAAACTATTTAAAAGGTGGAAAGATAAACCATGTAGAAGAGATTCAATTTTTCAGTGAAGCAACTGCATATATGGTTGCAGATATTCTATCAAATCTGAAAAGACCAGATATTCCAAAAGATTATATCAACTCAACAAAACTTCCTAGGATTGCCTGGAAGACCGGAACATCTTACGGAAAGAGAGACGCCTGGGCAATTGGGTTTAATCCAAATTATACAATTGGAGTTTGGATGGGAAATTTTGATGGTAAGGGTTCGCCATATCTTTCCGGTGCAGAAATGTCTGTTCCACTTTTATTTGATTTATTTAATTCAATTGATTATAACAGCAATGATAAATGGTTCACCAAACCTGATGATTTACTTGAAAGAAAAGTCTGTGCTGAATCGGGTTTACTTCCAACAAAATTTTGTTCAAGTCTTACAAATGATTTTTACATAAATAAAATTTCACACAGCAGTTTCTGTAATCTTCATGAAGAAATTTTTGTTAACAAAGATTCAACTATAGAATATTGCCCGGGATGTCTTCCATCAGAAAATTTTGTTAAAGCAATTTATTCTCATTATCAGCCCGAACTGGAAATGTGGTTTAAACAAAATAAAGTTGAATACAAAAAACATCCGCCGCATTACCCGGACTGTGAAATGCGATTTACAGATAGAGGCCCGGTTATTATTTCTCCATCAGAGAATTATGAATACTTAATTGAGAAAAATACTCAGGTGGAAATTCTACTTCAGGCGACTCCCGATGCAGGAGTGAGAACTCATTTTTGGTATGTAAACAATAAGTTCTACAGAAAATCATCTCCCGGAGAAAATATTTTCTTCAAACCGGCAGAAGGTAAATATCTCATTACCTGTCTTGATGATAAAGGAAGGGATGAGAGTGTTTCAATAAATGTTAAGTACTATTAATAGTTAATATTGGAATAATAGAGTAATGGAATAATGGAGTATTGGAACAAGGGAATAATGGAATTTTGAACTTGCATCTATACTGAACTTTCCATTCCCCCACTGTTCTAAAACTCCGAACATCCTGTTAACTAATAAAAAATAAAATTAAATCTTTCAATCTTTCGAATCTTTTTATTTAGGATAACAATCGCTGATTACTTTCCTTGACTACACGCACCTGTTTCTCTATATTTGAAAGCATTTTTTTAAACCAAAAAAAGTGGAAATTTTAATATTTTGAACCAATATAAAAAGACTATCCTTCCGAACGGTATAAGAATTTTAACTGAAAATATCTCGCATGTTAAATCATTTTCCCTCGGGTTTTGGTTTAATGTTGGATCGAGAGACGAGACGACTGAAAGCAATGGAATAACTCATTTTATTGAGCATATGCTTTTTAAAGGGACTAAGAAAAGATCTGCAGGCAAAATTGCAAATGAAATTGAATCTTGCGGCGGGTATTTAAATGCATTCACTTCCAAAGAACATACATGTTATTACGGTAGAGGTTTGGCAGATCATCTTGAAAAAACATTTGATGTAATTTCCGATATGATTCTGAATTCTTCCTTCAAATTGACTGAGATAAAAAAAGAAGCAAGCGTTGTAATTGATGAATTGAATGATGTTGAGGATAATCCTGAAGAATTAATCTTTGAAAAGTTTGAAGAAATTATTTTTGCAGGAAGCAGCCTGAGTTACCCGATAATCGGAACAGAAAAAAATATTTTAAGCTTCTCGCAAAAAGATCTGTTTAACTTTATAAAAGAAAAATATGGAAACAACAAAATAATAATTGCCGCCTCTGGTGCTGTTGATCATGAGAAACTTGTAAAGCTTACTCTTAAATATTTTAATGGAGATCTGGGAAACAGTTCTGTTAGAAGAAAATATTTTAATCAAAATAATCCTGCAAAATTTGAATTTATAGATAAAGAGATTCAGCAGGTTCACGCAATAATCGGTAAACCAACATCGGGTTTCAAAAATGAAGAAAGGGTTAAAGCCGCTATCTTAACTCAAATACTTGGTGAAGGAAGCAGCTCGAGATTATTTCAATCCGTAAGAGAAAGAAACGGGATTGCATACCAGATAAATTCATTTCTTAATTCTTTTTATGATACTTCGTCATTCGGAGTTTATTTATCTACAAACGAAAAAATGGTTGATAAAGCTCTTGGATTAATCTATAAAGAGTTTAAAAAGCTTAGGGAAAAAAAAGTTTCTGAAAAAGAATTAAGTAAAGCCAAAGAAGGATTAAAAGGAAGTTTTATACTCAGCCTTGAAAATACATCCAACAGGATGATCCGAATAGCTCAATCGGAATTATATCATAACAAGGTAAAATCAACTGAAGAAATTTTAAACAGGATTGAAAGTGTAACAGGAGAACAGGTTATTGAAACTGCTAATGACCTGCTTGATGAAGATTCTTTATTTAAAGTTATTATTAAATCTAAAAATGCAATCTTAAAAACAGCCGCATAGCGGCAGCGAGGTGTTAAATGCTGATAGGGGTTCCAAAAGAAATAAAATCTAATGAGAACAGGGTTGCATTACTGCCTGTTGGTGCCCAGATGTTAATTAATAACAGACACAAAGTAGTTATTGAAACAAACGCCGGGCGCGGAAGCGGTTTCTCAGATGATGATTACAAAGCTGTTGGTGCAGAGATAGCAAGTAGACCTGATGAGATTTTTGCAAATGCAGATATGATTATGAAAGTTAAAGAACCGATTGATAAAGAATACACAATGATTCGTGAAGGACAAATTATTTTTACTTACTTCCATTTTGCTGCAAGCAAAGAGCTTACCGAAGCAATGATGAAAAACAAATGTGTTGCCATTGCTTATGAAACTGTTCAAAGAGCTGACAGATCTTTACCATTATTAATTCCGATGAGTGAAGTTGCGGGAAGAATGGCTCCGCAGGAAGGTGCAAAATATCTCGAGAAAGCAATGGGAGGACGAGGAGTTCTTTTAGGAGG
>CAYNUV010000234.1:0-5409 GCA_964400245.1 uncultured Ignavibacteriaceae bacterium | reverse complement strand
TGTTGAAAACTTTACTTTACTTTCAATTGTGCTGCGAGATTGCTTTGAAGTCTATATCAAACTGAGTTCCCAATCCATTCTGAAGAACTATTTCTCCATCCAGTTGGTTTATCAATGAGTTGACTAATTGCAAACCAAGAGTATCTGTGTTTTTAAAATCAAAATCATCTGGTAATCCTATTCCATCATCCTTTACAATCATCCTGAACCTTGTACCTGAAATTGGAAATATACTCAGTGTTATGTTCCCTTTTCTTTCATCCGGGAATGCATATTTAAGTGAGTTCGAAACAAGCTCATTAATTATTAATCCAAGAGGAATTGCGGTATCAGCAGTCAGAAAAATTCCATTTATTTTAATTTCAGCATCAATCTTATTTATATTTTTTCTATAAGATTTAATAAGATTATTAACAAGTTCCTGAACATACTCTTTCAGGTTCAACTTTGAAAGAGATTCATTCTGGTATAATTTTTCATGAATCAGCGCCATAGATCTTACACGGTTCCTGCTTTCCTCAAATATTATTTGAGATTTTTTATCAGTTATATACGAAGACTGGATATTAAGCATACTGGAAATAATTTGCAGATTATTTTTAACACGATGGTGAATCTCCCTCAATAAAACTTCTTTTTCCTTAAGTGATGATTCTATCCGGGATAGATATTCCTTTCTTTCAGAAATATCAGTAAAAGCAATAACAGCACCAGTGGTTTGATCATCATCTATTATCGGATATGCAGAATATTCAACCGGGAATGATGTTCCCTCTTTTCTCCAAAAAACATCAGAATCTATAAAACAACCTTTTTGTTTTTCCATAGAAATTATATTAGGACATTCATCAACCGGATATTTATCACCATTTTCTTTTTTATAATGAATCAATTCATGCATATTTTTTTTCAAACAATCCTCCACTTGATAGCCAAGCATTTTGGCAGCTGAATTATTAATGAATGTACACTTTCCATTTCTGTCAATACCATAAATGCCTTCTATGGTTGATTCAAGTAATTGTTCAAGTTTTCCATTAATAATAAAAATATTACTCAGGTTCCTTGCAATTATGAAGAACAGTGAGCTAATAAGAATTCCCGCGATAAGAATTATTAATGGTTTTTCATTATCAATTGTTTCTTCAAATCCGGGCAGAGATGCAAATCGCAAAGTCCAGTTTCTACCATTAACAGTTATATTTTTTAACTCATCATAATAATGTGTATCACGAATTTCATTTACCTTTGTATTTGCTGAGGAGCTAAACATTAACTTGTCATCTGTAATTATATTGTCATCATAAATTTCAATTTTAATATTTTCAAATTTCTTTCCGAGTATTCCAGTCATAAGGTCATTCATTCTGAATGGACTATAAACATATCCTATTATAGACTTTCTTCTTCCTTCAAGATTAGATGTATCCCCTTCCTTACTGTAAAGAGGAAGATACATTAAGCAGCCTATCTGAATATCCTTTATAGTTTCCTGAACAAGTGTAACTTTTCCGGAAAGTGTTGCTTCACCAAAATCAACTGCCTGTTCCATTGCTTTTTTTCTAATCGGTTCAGAAAACATATCATAACCAAAGGCACGCTGATTTTTTTCGCTGAATGGTTCGAGATAAATTATTGCAGTGTATATTTCTCTTTCATACTCAGGCCATATTCTGAAATATGGAAAACCTTCGGCACGGATTTCCTTTATCAGTTCATCCTTTTTTTCCTTATTAACAATTTTAGAAAATCCGATTCCAAAAACTCCGGGATATTTCTCATTGATTTTTAAATTCTTTACATAATTTTCCCAATCTTTCCTCGTTACACTATCTGAAGCATAAAATAATCCTAATGCACCTCTTAAGACTTGCTCATAAGTAAGCATTCTATCGGTAATGGCAAGACTTATTTCGTTTATGTTATGATTGAATTTTTGTTTAGTATCTTTTTCAATGTTGTTTTGTGTATATAACCAGGCTATTACTGTTGCAAATAACATCACAATCAAAGTTATCCAGGCAATAACCATCCCCTTTTTAAAAACTACTGTAGAAAGAGTTTTTACGGCTTGGCCAAAAGGTTTGTTTATATCGTAATACATATCTTATATGATTTCAATCATAGTTAAAAGATAACTAATTACTATTAAAAAATATATATTGCAGTTAATTGCTTTTCTTTGTTAAGCATTAGAATAATTCTTTTTATTTAAATGAATCACAAGCCCTTTCACTTTTATTATATTCTATATAATTTAAGTGCCGTTTGAATTCTTTTGAATGAATTATACTTTATTTTCTTAAAAAATCTCTCTAAAACTAAGAGGTAGAAATGTCTGATCTTATAAGTAAAAGCTCAGAATTCGTATCAAAAATAATATCAGAAAAACTACCAAAGGGAATGGTATATCACAACATTGACCATACAAAGGAAGTTGTTGATGCAGTTGAAGAAATTGGTAAAAACTCCGGTTTATCAAGCAGTGAAATTGAATTGCTGGTACTTGCTGCATGGTTTCATGATGTAGGTATATGTGAAAACTACATTGATCATGAAGAAATAAGCGTTCAGATTGCTAAAAAGTTTTTTTCAGAAAATAATTATCCGCCGGAAAAGATTGATAAAATTGCTAACCTTATCCTGGTTACAAAAATGCCTCAGAATCCAAAGAATCTGATGGAAGAAATAATTTGTGATGCTGATATCTTACACATGGGAAAAAAAGGATTTAACACCCGCTCTCAACTTTTAAGGACAGAGAGAGAAGCTCTTCAGAATAAAAAAATCAGCGATCTTGAATGGCTTAAAAGTAATATTGAATTTATTGCAAGCAATAAATTCCGTACAAAATATGCAAGAAAAAGTTTTGAAGAACAGCGTTCTAATAACCTAGCTAAACTCCAGAAAAAAATGAGAAAAGAAGTAACCGAAACTCCTCCAATTAATAATGAAGTTATTAATTTAATGGATACTGATAAGATAAAGAAAGATAAAGGTGGTGAACGCGGTGTTGAAACCATGTTCCGTAACGTTATAAGAACACACGTTGAGTTCAGCGGGATGGCTGATAACAAAGCTAATATTATGATAAGTGTTAATACTCTTGTACTTACCGCAATAATTGCTGTACTGGCAAGAAAGCTTGATTCAAATCCTCATTTGATTATTCCTACTGCTTTGATAACTCTTGTGAGCTTAACGACACTTGTAATTGCTACAATTGTTACCCGTCCTAAAATCACATCAGGAACTTTTACTAAAGAAGATATCGAAAAGAAAAAGGTTAATCTTCTTTTCTTTGGAAATTTTTTCAACATGGATTTAAAGAATTTTGAATGGGGAATGCGCGAAATGATAAATGATAAAGACTATCTTTATGGAAATATGATTAAAGATTTTTATTATTTGGGACAGGTCCTGGGATATAAATATAAATATCTCCGGCTATGCTACAATGTTTTCATGTATGGATTAATTATTTCTATAATAGCTTTTACAATTGCAATAATGTCATATCCTTTTAATGACCTTAGTCCCATAGTTTAACATTTTAAAATAATAATATGAAAAAGCTTTTCTTGATCCGTCATGCAAAATCAAGCTGGGATTACAGCGATCTTACAGATTTTGAAAGGCCTTTGAACAAACGTGGTAAACGTGATGCACCTTTTATGGCTAAGCTGCTTGCCAAGCAAGGTTTCAGCCCTGATTTAATTATCTCAAGCCCCGCAAACAGGGCAATAACTACTGCCCGCTTCTTTGCAGAATCTCTCGGATATCTTTTTGATAAAATCTTTATTGAACCAAAACTTTATGAAGCTTCACGGGATGAAATTCTTGAAATAGTTATGGAAATTATTGATTTATACGATAATGTAATGTTGTTCGCACATGACCCCGGCTTAACTGATTTTGCAAACAAATTAATTGGTAACAATATTGATAATATTCCGACTTGCGGTATTGTTTCAATTAATTTTAAAATAGAATCATGGGGTGAAATAAATTCAAAGAATTCCGAGATGATGTTTTTTGAATACCCTAAAAAGTATTTTCCCTGAAATTAATGAAAACAGACCTTTATACCCTATACCTTATACCCAATACCAATGACTAATCTCTACAACCGCGAATTAAGCTGGCTCTCTTTTAACTACAGGGTTTTACAGGAAGCAAAAGATCCTTCCATCCCTTTATACGAAAGAATAAAATTTCTTGCAATTTATTCTTCAAACCTTGATGAGTTTTTCAGGGTAAGAGTTGCATCTTTAAGAAGCCTGTTAAGGTTAAAGAAAAAATCGCAAAAGAAATTACAATTTAATCCTGAGGAATTATTAAGAAAAATACACAAAACAGTTTACAAACAGCAGGAAGAATTTGGAAAAATTTATCGTGAGCAAATTATACCTCAGCTTGAGAAGAAAAATATTTTTATTATAAGAGATGATCAGCTTTTTCCAAATCATAAAGATTTCCTGAAGGATTTTTTTGAAAGAGAATTAAAACCCTATCTTCAGCCGATACTTCTTGATAAGAAAATTGAAACCTTTCTTCAGAATAAAGCTATTTACATTGCTGTTAGATTGGCTAGTCTGAAAAATCCCGGAGAAGAAAATGAAAAAAAAACAAGACTCAGATATGCACTTATAGAAGTTCCGGCAGATATATTAGGAAGATTTACAATCCTGCCTGAAGCTGAAGAAAAAAAGTTTATAATCTTCCTTGATGATATAATTAAATTGTTTCTTCCCGATTTATTCCCAGGGTATAAAATTGATTCTGCATTTTCTATAAAGCTAACAAGGGATGCTGAGCTTTATATAGATGATGAATTTGAGGGTGATCTTCTTGAAAAGATTAAAAAGAGTTTAGGTAAAAGAAAGATCGGGGTGCCTTCAAGATTTTTGTATGATTCACGGATACCGAAAGATTTTTTGAAGTATTTAAGAACCTGTTTAAAATTAGATAAAGATGATCTTATTCCCGGAGGAAAATATCATAACTTCAATGATTTCTTTTCATTTCCGAATCTGGTTGGAAAGCATCTGGAATACGAGCCAATGCAACCGCAAAAAAATATGTTGCTCGATAAATATAATTCCATGTTTGATGCTATTACCCAACAGGATGTTTTACTTCAATATCCTTATCAATCTTATGATTATGTAATAAGATTTATTGATGAAGCAGCAAAAGATGAAAATGTAAGTTCAATATATATTACTCTTTACCGTGTTGCATCAAATTCACAAGTAGTTAAAGCTTTATCCAGGGCATCAGCAAATGGAAAGAAGGTAATGGCTTTTGTGGAAGTAAAAGCCAGGTTTGATGAAGAATCAAATTTTAACTGTGCTGAAGAATTACAGAAAGCCGGTGTAAAAGTTTATTATAGTTTTCCCGGCCTCA
>CAYNUV010000233.1:0-5443 GCA_964400245.1 uncultured Ignavibacteriaceae bacterium | reverse complement strand
GCGTTTTCCAATTTAATTAAGATCAAAAGATACAGATTATAACATTAATCAGGATTTTTTTACTCATCAATTACCATCGTATGACAGAAGGGCAAAAAGAATTGAAATCTGTGTCTGATAAATGTTTTAAGTGGTTTCCCCCTGCTAATCAAAAGTAAGGGGTTTCATAAGTGTAACCTGCTAAAATAAATTTTCCAAGGGTTCCGGCTCAAGGTATTCGCTTAGAAAGTAAGGAGTCTCCCTTTGGTCATCTACACAACAATAAATAATTAGATTTGAAGTTCATTTCCCATTCTGCAAGGAATCACTTTGTTCAGTCGTTAGGAATTCATAATTGCCTTCTTTTTAATTTCATTTATATTTGCTTTAATAGCAACTGTATCTGTAAAACGGAAAACCTTGATAGCTCCATTGTTCCGGCTGTTCTGCCGATTATTGGTTCGCCGTCAATAAGAATTAAGGTATAAGCAGGATCAAGTCCCTGTATTTGTATTCCTTTACCGTGATCATCAACAATTGCAAGCCCCCGGCTGCTCAAGAAGAATTTCATCCAAACGTGTAAATGCCAACCTTTGAATCTGTGCCGCAGAAATTACTTCTGTTTTTATGGGGGAATTATATTGATTTTTTTCTGTGCGGGTTCCTGTAATAACAATATCTTCAATTTCAATATTTTCTTTTGGAGAATAAAATTTATTTGTGTTGTTTCACCTTCCGAAACTGAAACGGATTTACTTTGAGTTTTATATCCGACTGAAGAAACAATCAGTGTATATTCGCCATCAGAGAAATCCCTTAATTCATATTTCCCTTCTTTATCCGAAACTGCCCCTTCGGGAGAATTCTGAATTTTTAAATTAGCATTTTCTATTGGTCTCTTTTCAATATCGGTTATTAATCCTGTTATTAATTTTGACTGAGCATTGACTGAATTAATGGCAATAACAATTACAAGCTGGTAAAAATATTTTTTGCTGAACATTTGTTGCAATTATTAATTGTGAATATTAGTATGAGTAACTTATCGGCAGGAATAAATTTGCACAATACACCAATGTAGGTAATTTGATAACAAAATTAGTATGGTTTCCTACCTAAAATTGTTGATTTCAGCAAGCTGTTAATAGTTTTTTCCTAAGTAAGAGAAAAAGAATTTTTAATGCTTGGGAGGGTAGGATTAACACTTACTTATGATATCCCAATTGTTTTCTTTTAAAAAAGATAAAGAATAAATTTAAGATAAGAACCATCAATTTACTTTATGGTTGTACGACCTCCGAAGGTATAAAACATTTATTTAGAATTCTTTGGACACTTGAAGTGTGTGAAATATGTGTGAAATTTTTATGTCAAAAATTTAAGTTAATATTAGATAAGCACTTATGAATATGGGACCGAGTCCTGTTATCTCTGAACTAAATAAGCTGAAAATGTTGTTTCTGTTATTTTAATAATTTTTTTGCATTTAATAAATATAATTTTTCTAAAACTTTATCGGACAATCCAAAACCGTATAATGGCCAGTGGTAACCAAAAAGTTCAACATTATAAAAATGTTCATCATTCGATTCTAATATTCTAAAAGTAGTTTGATACATACTCTTATCAAATCCCATATCAGTACCATATAAAAGTCTGTCTTGAAACTTTTCAAAAAATGCTCTTGTATATCTTGGCACGGGTGCATTTTCAGAATATCTTGCACTGATATCGGCATAAAGATTAGGATACTGGTTTAAGAGTCTGCCAAGCTTATCCAAATCTGTATTTTGATTTGCAAGATGACATGCGATAAACAAAGTATTAGGATGTCTATTAACTGCATTCTCAAGTGTTTTTAATACTTCATCAAGGACAAGAATGTTTTCCTGATTGTCCAACCTCCAAGTATATGCATTCATTAATCCATCGTTTGTAGAATCCATAGTCTCGTAAAACCATTGAGGCTCGCCAACATGTATATTTATTGGCATACTTAATTCTGCGCACTTCTCTAATAATAGGTCCATCCTTGGATCATCAATGTGCATACCATAAGCCGGAGGTTTGCAATAAAATAATCCTTTCCCTTTATCACCCAATTCACCAACTCCTTTTGCTCCTTTATTAAAACATCGGATTAATTCTTTAACTGCATCTGGTCCATAATTGGGTTTATCATATCCTGTATAATCAAATCCGCACCAAAGGTCAAACCTATCCGGATATTCAGAATAAAAATTAACTAATGAATCAAACTCATTTCCATGAGCGTAAGTAAGGAGTATTGTTTTAATAATTCCCGCCTCATTCATATTCTTAACCCACAAATCAAGTTCATCTTTTGTGTTTGCATAAGCGTGTGAATGGATATCGATGATTGGAAATTTAGCCTTTACAATGTTTGTTACGGGAACGTTATAGATATTTTTTGGACGGTAATCCTTTAATAATAATTTTTCTGGGTTTGTTTGTGCAACAAGGTTAAGGTTGCTGTTTAAGATAAAATAAAAGGAAAAAAATATACTATTGAACAATATTCTATTCATTTTAATTTCCTCAGGTTTTTAAATTTTCAAACAAGAATTACTTTAATACCCATACTCTGAAGATTTTTCAGCTCATCATCGGGGATTTTTGAATCTGTTATAACAATGTTTACTTTAGAAATGGGAGCGATGAATGCAAAACTTCTTCTTTTAAATTTACTTGAGTCAGTAACAACAATTACTTCTTTTGATGTTTCAATCATTAGTTTATTCAGGTGTGCTTCTTCAGGATTAGGAGTAAAAATTCCTGATTGCGAATCAATTCCATCTACTCCAATAAAACATTTATCACAATAAAAATTTTTTATACTGTTTTCTGCGATCGAACCTATTAACGAAAGGGAAGTACTCCTTAAAATTCCTCCTAACAGAATTACTTTTATTTCGTCTCTAATCAACTGACTAGCAATATTAAGTGCATTAGTGATAACAGTTAGATTTTTTATTGCTCCAAGATTTTTAGCAACCTCAACAGTTGTGGTGCCTGAATCAATTATTATAGTGTCATTGTCCCTAATGATTTCAGCGGCTTTTTTTCCAATAGCCAGTTTGTCCTTGGAGTTTATTTTAGCTTTTTCATTTAATTGTTGGTCAATACCAACTCTTTGCGTTTTTAAACCTCCGCCTCTTGATTTAATTAGAAATCCCTTTTTTTCAAGATGAGAAAGATCATTCCTAATAGTTACTTCACTTACATTAAATTTTTTGCTTAATTCATGTACAGCCACTTGCCCATGGGAATTTACCATATCCAGAATTTTTAACCTTCGATCGATAGTTAATAGCTGGCTCATTACGCCTCAATGAAATTAATAGAAAAATATTTAGAAATCTTTTGAAATATAAAAAAAATATTTAAAAAAGGTAATAAAAGCTTGACAAAGAAAAATAAAAATATTAAATAGCAATAGAAAGGTTTCGTAAATTTATAATAAGGTTTCGAAATGTCAGAAATAAATAACAAAAACCATATCCTGGAAAGCGAATTCCTTACAGAAGTAGAGATTGCAGGTCAGCCGGATTTGTGGTTAAAACTATTGAAAAACTTTCAGTTTATTAAAAATGAATTAACTGAGTATCTAAAAAAAATTCTTAATAACTCTGATATAAGGATAATAATTACAGGGGCAGGTACATCAGCATTTATTGGTGATGTACTGTTAGGAGTATTCAACAAAAGTTTTGAAAATCATATTAGCATAGTACCAACAACTGACTTAATAACACATCCTGAATTATACTTTAATAATAGTAAAAAGTATTTAGTCATTTCTTTTGCCAGATCCGGAAATAGTCCGGAAAGCGCTCAAGTGATATTATTGTCTGAAGAATTATCAAAAAAGGTTTATCATCTTATAATTACATGTAATGAAGATAGTGAATTGATTAGAACCGTTTCGAGTAAAGATCATTTTACTTTTTTAATGCCTCCGGAAGCTGACGACAAGGGACTTGCAATGACTGGTAGTTTTACATCAATGTTACTTGCTGGAATATTAATTACCAAAATTAATACGGAAGATAATCTCGAGGAACAGGTTTTTACTCTCTACAATTATGGAAATAAAATATTAACGGAGTATTCTAAAGATATTCAAAGAATTGCTACATTGGATTTTAACCGTGCAGTTTTTCTCGGTTCCGGGATGCTTAAAGGAATTGCAAGAGAATCACAATTGAAGTTGCAAGAACTAACAGATGGAAAAGTTATATGTAAATATGATTCTTTTATGGGATTCCGTCATGGACCAAAAGCTGTTATTAATGAAAAGACTTTACTTATCTATCTGTTTTCGAATAATAAGTATGTCAATTTGTATGAATTAGATTTAGTTAAAGCAATTGCCTCAGGTAGAAAAAATCTGTTTTCAATTGGTGTGATGGAAGAAGAAATAGATGTATCAAATGTTGATTTAAAAATAATCCTTTCAGAAAATGGAAAAAAACTTAAAGAAGATTTTCTGCCGATTGTATCTGTATTGCCTTCTCAATTATTAGGCTTCTTTAAGTCATTAGATCTAGGATTAAAACCTGATTCTCCTTCAGACAGCGGAATGATACATAGAGTTGTACAGGGTGTAAAAATATATCCATATAAAAATTTCAAGAAATGATTGCAGTAGAAAACAAAATACTACAGATAATTAATAAACATAAATCAGGAAAACCAATTGGTCTTACTTCCGTATGTTCTTCAAATCTTTTTGTTATTAAAGCTGCTATCGTTAATGCTAAAAAAAACAATCAGTTGGTATTAATTGAATCAACATCAAATCAGGTTGATCAGTTTGGAGGCTATACAGGGATTACCCCATCTCAGTTCAGTAGAATCGTATTCGATATTGCTGATAGCTTAGATTTTCCTATTGAAAAGGTTATACTTGGTGGAGACCATCTTGGGCCAAACAGATGGCAGAATGAACATTCTTCTTCAGCAATGCAGAAAGCAAAAGATCAAATTTCAGCATATGTGTTGGCAGGCTATTCTAAGATTCATTTAGATGCAAGTATGAAATGTGCTGATGATGGTGATGAGCAAATGCCTTTAGACCCATCTTTAATTGCTGAAAGATCTGCACTACTATGCCAGGCTGCAGAGGATGCATTTGAACTTTCTAACAAGAGTAATGAACTACCTGTTTATATAATGGGAACCGATGTTCCATCTCCAGGTGGAGCGAAAGATCATTATAATGAAATTCATATAACTTCAGCAGAAGATGTTGAGGAAACAATTAACCTAACAAGAAATGCATTTGAAAAATATAATTTAAATGATGCCTGGAAACGAGTTATTGCTGTTGTTGTTCAACCCGGAGTTGAATTTGGTGATTCCTCCGTTTTTGATTACAACAGAAATAAAGCAAAAAAACTAGTTGAGATAATTGAAAATAAAGATAATCTTGTTTATGAAG
>CAYNUV010000232.1:0-5456 GCA_964400245.1 uncultured Ignavibacteriaceae bacterium | reverse complement strand
CCACCGACCCGCTGATTATGAGTCAGCTGCTCTAACCAACTGAGCTATGGGCCCTAAAAAATGTTTCCAAAAATAATATTTCAATCCCCGTTTTGCAACAATTAAATGTTAATTCCTATTTGGGTTCTGCTAACTCTTTCAATATTCCTTTAAGTAAAGAATAAAACTTATCAACTGTTTCAATATTAACTTTTTCATCTGGTGAATGTGCACCATTTATTGTTGGCCCAAATGAAATCATATCGAGTCCCGGATTTTTTCCTTCAAGTATTCCGCATTCAAGTCCTGCATGTATTGCTTTTATTTCCGGTTCTTTTTTAAAAAGATTCTTAAAAACATTTTTAGAAATTTTTAATACCCGGGAATCAAGATTAGGTTTCCACCCGGGATAACCGTCTGTTTCTTTTATTCCGCCTCCGGCAAGATTAAAAATTGCCTGCACGCTTTCAGCAATATATTTCTTGGCACTTTCAACCGAACTTCTCTGGCTCGTTTCAATTATTAACTTTTCATCATCAATTTTTACTGTTGCAACGTTTGTAGATGTTTCAACAAGATCAGGAATATCCGGACTCATCATTATTACTCCATGGGGCAGAGCTAAAAGTGTGTTTATTATTTTATCAGAAAAATCTCTGCTAAAAACTTTGGGAAATTTATCATTCAGCTTTTTAAAACTGATTTTCAAACCACCATCTGTAGTTTTATATTCAGCAGATATTTTTTTCTCAAAATCAGATACAATCTTTTCAACTTCAGGAATATCTTTTTTATTTAATAATAAAATTGCTTCTGCTTCACGTGGTATAGCATTTCTTAAACTTCCTCCACCAATCATTGCAATTCTGTAAACAAAATGTTTAAGCTGGGTTAAAGTTCTGCTAAGGATTTTTATTCCATTTGCCCTTCCCTGGTTAATATCTAACCCTGAATGTCCTCCTTTTAAACCGGTTACTAATATTTCATAAGCAATTTTATCTGGTTGAACGTTTTCATATTCAAAATTGAAAATACCAAGTGAATCTTTCCCGCCGGAACAGCCAACATAGAAAGCTCCATCTTCTTCGGAATCCATGTTTAAAAGAATCTTTCCAGATATTAACCCGGGCTGGAGATTTGTTGCACCTGTTAAACCGGTTTCTTCATCAACAGTCAACAAAATTTCAATAGGACCATGAATTACATCTTTATCTGTTATTACTGCAAGAGCGGCTGCAACACCAATCCCATTGTCGCTTCCTAAAGTTGTTCCTTTAGCTTTAATCCATCCATTATCCCTTACCAGTGTTATAGGGTCATTTTCAAAATCGTGTTTTGTTTCTTTATTCTTTTCACAAACCATATCAACATGACCTTGCAAAACAACTGTTGGAGCTTTTTCATAACCTGCAGTTGCCGGAATTGCAGCAACAATATTTCCATTCTTATCTTCCTTATAAGAAACATTTAATTCCTTAAATAATTTCCTCATATGATTAAGAATTTTTTCTTCTTTTTTGCTTGGCCTCGGGACTTGTGTTATTTCATAAAATCTTTGCCAGAGAATTGAAGGTTCCAAACCTTTAATAACTTCAGGTGTCATCGCTACTCCTTAACTTAGTAGGAAGAAAACTATTTGAGTAAATATAATTAAAAATGTTTAGGGTTAGAATCGAAATTAAAGTGAATCAATCAACAATAACTTCACTTCGTTTAGCAGATATTTTTGCATTTTTTCTTTGCTGATTATTAAGATATTTTTTCCTGATACGAATGCTTTCAGGTGTAATCTCAACAAACTCATCATCGGTTATCCATTCAATTGCCTGTTCAAGAGTAAGTACGGTTGGAGGTTCCATTCTTATAGCTTCATCAGCACCGGATGCACGCATATTACTTAGCTGTTTTGTTTTCGTAACATTCACAAACATATCGTTGTTTCTTGAATTTTCTCCAACTACCATACCTTCATAAACTTTTGTTCCGGATTCTATAAAGAATACAGATCTTTCCTGCAACTTAAACATCGCATAAGCAGAGGCAATTCCATTTTCCATTGCCACTAATGCACCTTTTTGCCGGTGAGTTATTTCTCCTTTATAGGGTTCATATCCATGAAAATTATGATGAAGAATTCCATTGCCTTTTGTGTCAGTCATAAATTCAGATCTGTAACCAATTAGTCCTCTTGCAGGTACAAAAAATTCCAATCTTGTGTTATCTTTATATGTAATCATGTTCTTCATTTCACCTTTTCTTTTACCAAGCTTTTCAATTACAATACCTACAAACTCTTCAGGCACATCAATAATAACATGCTCAATGGGTTCTGAAAGAACATCAAGTATTTTTTTCGTAATTACTTCAGGACGGCTAACCTGCAATTCATATCCTTCTCTTCTCATATTTTCAATCAGGATTGCAAGATGAAGCTCGCCTCTTCCGCTAACTTTAAAAGCATCCGGTGAATCAGTTATTTCAACACGAAGACTTACATTTGATTTCAATTCTTTTGATAATCTTTCGCTCAGGTTTCTTGTCGTAACATATTTACCTTCCAGCCCGGCGAAAGGAGAATTGTTCACAATAAAATTCATTGTAATTGTTGGTTCATCTATTGCTACAAAAGGTAATGGCTCAGGTTTTTCAGGGCTCGCAAAAGTATCACCTATATCAACATCTTCGAATCCTGCAATTGCACCAATATCACCGGCATTTAATTCACTTGTTTCTGTTCGTTTTATATTTTCAAAAGAATATATCTTGGAAATCTTAGAGCTTGTTTTTTCTCCTTCACGATTAATAAGAATTATATTATCGCCGGTTTTAATCGTTCCGCTATTTACTCTGCCAATGCCAAATCTTCCAAGATAGTCGTTATAATCTATCGCTGAGATTAACATTTGAAAAGGAGCGTCTGGATCTGCTTTAGGTTCAGGAACATGCTTAATTATATTTTCTAAAAGTGGTTCTAATGATTTGCCTTCATCCTTAAGATCAGCTTTTGCAATTCCTTGTTTAGCAATGGCATATACAAAAGGAAAATCCAACTGATTTTCTGTCGCACCAAGTGAAATGAAAAGATCAAACACTTCATTTAAAACTTCATTAGGCCGTGCATCTTTCCTGTCAATCTTATTAATTACAACAATTGGTTTTAAACCAAGATCAAGGGATTTCTTTAAAACAAATTTAGTTTGAGGAAGCGGCCCTTCAGCAGCATCAACTAAAAGAAGAACCCCATCAACCATTCTTAAAGTTCTTTCAACCTCTCCGCCAAAATCAGCATGTCCCGGAGTATCAATTATATTAATTTTAAATCCCTTATAGTTAATGCTTAGATTTTTTGCAAGGATTGTGATGCCTCTCTCTTTTTCAAGGGCATTTGAATCCATAACCCGTTTTTCTACCTGCTGGTTCTCACGAAAAGCACCTGTTTGTTTAAGCAAATGATCAACTAATGTGGTTTTACCATGATCAACGTGAGCAATAATTGCTATATTCCTGATATTTTCTAATTTGATTTTCACTTTAACCTTAATGTTTTCAAAAAATGCAGTAAGTAATATAAGTATTTGAAGATTGCGATGAAAAGAAAAATATCACGTTTATTTTATGAAATGATTAACTAATAATCTGTGTGTTTAGAGCAATTTCTTCAAGAACAGATGAGACTTTAAGACATTCCTGTATTGTACCGGAAAATACAATAGCTTTACCTTTTGTATGAACTTCAAAAGCATAAGAGCGTCCCTGTTCAAATGAACAGTTTATTGCTTTAATTAATTGAGTTATAACCTCTTCAAAGGAATGCCAATCATCATTATATAGCACTACCCTGTTTTCAAGGCTAACATCTGAATCCTGTTCTTCAATTATATCCGGTAAAGGATTTTGTTCGGTTATTGAGTTCATACTTTTAAAAGTTATGAAAATAAATATTAAATAGAAATATTTAGCAGAATATATAAACTTATTTATCTTCTTTAAGTAGTTTGATTTTAGATATGCCTATTCATATATTTTTTTCGGAATAATTGCAGATTTAACGGAGGTTTAATGAACATAGCAGTTTGCGTAAGTCATGTTCCTGATACTGCTGCAAAAATAAAAATCGGTAATGATAATAAATTAATTGATACGGCTGGAGTAACTTATATTATAAATCCCTATGATGAGTTTGCTGTTGAAGAAGCTTTAAAGTGGAAAGAAAAATCCGGAGGTGACAGTAAGGTTACAGTTTTAAGTGCAGGCAGCGATGCTTGTAAAGAAACTATAAAAAAAGCTCTTGCAATGGGAGTTGATGAAGGAATTCTGATTAAAGATGATAATCAAAGAGATTCTATTGGAATTGCAAAAGCTCTTTCTCAGGAAATAAAATCCGGAAGTTTTGATATTGTATTTTGCGGAAAGCAATCTGTAGATTATGATAACAATGCCGTTCCCCAACTACTTGCAGAGTATTTAGGTTTTTCCTGTGCAACAGTTGTTGTTGATTTAAAGTTGGAAGGAAATAAAATAACTGCTGAAAGAGAAATAGAAGGTGGAAGAGAAATTGTTGAACTTGAACTACCTGCAGTTATAGGTGCTCAGAAAGGATTAAATGAACCGAGATATGCGTCCCTGAAAGGAATAATGGCTGCAAAGAAAAAAACTATTATTGAAAAACCTGCTGCAGCTTATGAAAATCAGACAGAAGTTATTAAAATGCATACACCTCCTGCTAAACAACCGGGAAGAATTTTAGGAACAGATGCTTCTGCCGTTCCTGAGTTAGTTCGTTTACTTAGAGAAGAAGCAAAAGTTATTTGAATTGGAATAGTGGAGTTATGGAATTTTTAAGTATGACAATAAGTGAAAAACTATATGATAATTCCAATCAACGTTAAGGAGAGCTAAAAGTGGCAAATAAAATTCTTGTAGTTCTTGAACAGAGAGAAGGAAAATTAAAAAGATTTGCTTTCGAGGCTGTATCAACAGCAGTTAAAATTGCCTCAGATTTAAGTTTAGAAAAAGAAGCAGTTGTTGTTGGCAATGAAATAGGAAACATTAATGATATTGGCAATTACGGAATTGAAAAAGTAATTCATATTAAAAGCGACAAACTTGCTGATTATTCATCCACTGGTTATTCTGAAGTTATATCAAGCTATATTAGTGAATCGGATGCAGATTTTATTTTGTTATCTAATACTTCACTAGGAAAAGATCTTGCACCATACCTGGCAGCTAAAATAAATGCCGGTTTAATTATGGATGCAGTCAGTATCAATACTTCATCGGGTGAGTTGATTATAACAAGACCGGTTTATGCCGGTAAAGCATTAATTGATGTTACGTTTAAAAGCCGGAAAAAAGTTTTAACAATTCGTCCAAATGTATTTAAAGCAATTTCATCAGAAAGTAAATCACCTGAAGTAACTGTCAAAGATGTAAACCCGGTAAATTTGAAATCCAGGGTAGTTTCATATAAAAAA
>CAYNUV010000231.1:0-5478 GCA_964400245.1 uncultured Ignavibacteriaceae bacterium | reverse complement strand
CGGTAAAGGACATGAGAACTACCAGGAAATTAATGGAATCAGGAATCACTTCTCGGATAGAGAAGTTGCAGAAAAATACCTGCCTGCCGGCAGGTAGGTCTTGACAAATGAAGATAACTCTGAAAGATTTGTTCAATTTGCCCGGATCAGAAATAGTTAATCCCGTTAATTACAAAGCTGTAAAAAAAGTTTTGATTGATTCGAGAAAGATTGAAAAAGGTTCTTTGTTCATTGCGGTTAAAGGTGAAAAATTCGACGGACACGATTTTGTTCGGGATGTTATAAAAAAAGGAGCTTCAGCAGTTGTTATTGAAAGAAAAAAATATTTACAGTTCAAAGATCTTGATGTTCCTCTTATTCTTGTTAATGATACAACTAAAGCATTTGGAAACCTTGCATACGTGTGGAGAAACAAACTGAAAGCAAAAGTAATAAGCTTAACAGGAAGCGCTGGCAAAACAACAACAAAAGATATGATTGCAACATTGCTTTCAGAAAAATTTATTGTGAATAAAACTTTGGCAAACAACAATAATCATATTGGAGTACCATTAACAATCTTTAACACAACAAAAGATCATGATGTTTTAATACTTGAGCATGCAACAAATCACTTTGGTGAGATTGCTTACACCACTGAGATTGCTCAGCCGGATTATGCTTTAATTACTAACATCGGCAGCTCCCATCTTGAATACTTAAAGGATAAGAAGGGTGTTTTGAGAGAAAAGATTTCTTTGTTTGAGACTACGGTTAAAGGGAAAGGAACTATATTCATTAATAATGATGATGAACTTCTTTCCAGATTTAACGGCTATAAAAAGAAGATTACTTTTGGGATAAGGAAAGGTTCAGATGTTAAAGGAAAGATTTTAAAATACACTGATGACGGCAAACCTGTTATAGAGTTGAGATATAAGAAAGAAAAAATTAAAACTGAATTCAATCTTTATGGAGAACAGAGCTTTAAAAATTTACTTGCCGCATCAAGTGTAGCATTCAAATTAGGATTGAAGAAAAAGGAAATCCTGAAAGGAATGCAAAAGATTTCTTCTCCTGATAAAAGATTAAATGTAAACCGTTATTCAAATTTTATTTTGATTGATGATACCTATAATGCGAATCCTGAATCAATGAAATCATCTCTTGAGCTTTTATCGCGGATTAAAATCTTTAAAAAGAAAATTGCAATTCTAGGCGATATGTTTGAATTAGGAGATACATCATTTAAACATCATAAAAATCTTGCAGCAGTTATTAAAAGAAACAGGATTAATGAAGTTTATGCAATTGGAAAAATGATGAAAGTTTTAAATGCCGGATTAAAAAAATCCGGAATTAAATATAAACATTTTCCTGACAGAGAATCTTTATCCGAATTTATTTCAACTAAAGATTTTTCCGATTCAGTAATTCTTGTAAAAGGTTCGCGCGGAATGAAGATGGAAGATTTTGTTCAGAAAATAAAAGAGAGATTATCGTAAATGCTCTACTATCTTTTTGATTATATAAACAAAACTTTTGATCCACCGGGATTTGAGATATTTCGATTCTTGACATTCAGATCTGCATTAGCAGCAATTACAGGTTTATTTCTTTCTCTTTATTTGGGACCAAAAATTATTAGTAGGCTTCAGAAGAAGCAGATAGGTGAAACAAAAAAAGTTGATGCTCCAAAATCTCACTGGTCAAAAGCAGGTACACCAACTATGGGCGGATTAATTGTAATTATATCCGTCTTTATTCCGGTTCTTCTTTGGGCAGATATTAAAAGCATTTATATAATATTGATAGTTGCAGGAACATTATGGCTCGCTGCGGTTGGTTTTCTTGATGATTATTTAAAAGTAGTTAAGAAATATCCTAATGGATTAATCGGGAGATACAAATTGCTCGGACAGGTTGTGATAGGTTTAATTGTCGGTTCAGTAATTTATTTCTCTCCTGAGTTTGAAGGAATTAATACAGTAACAACAGTACCGTTTTTGAAGGATGTAAATTTTGATTTTTCATTTTTATATATCCCTGTTGTTGTATTCATAATAACTGCAACAAGCAATGCTGTCAATTTAACTGATGGACTCGATGGACTTGCAATAGGAATAATTGTAATTGTTATGCTAACACTTGCCATCATCAGTTATATAAGCGGCAATGCAATCTTCTCGGATTACCTGAATATAATTTATCTCCCCGGTTCCGGCGAATTAACTGTTTATGTAGCAGCTTTAATCGGTGCTGCTCTCGGTTTTCTCTGGTTCAACAGTTATCCTGCTCAAGTGTTTATGGGAGATACAGGCTCTTTGGCGCTTGGCGGTGCATTTGGAATTCTTGCGGTATTAATAAAGAAGGAATTGCTAATCCCGATTCTCGGTGGAGTTTTTTTTATGGAGACAATTTCGGTGATCATTCAGAGACTTTATTTCAAATACACAAAGAAAAGATTTGGTGAAGGTAAACGTGTATTCAAAATGGCTCCGATCCATCATCATTTTGAATTGTTAGGGTGGCCTGAGCCAAAAATAGTAATTAGGTTTTACATAATTGCAATTATTCTTGCTATAGTAAGCTTAGCATCATTTAAGTTACGTTGATGAATATTTCCGGAAAAAGAGTTTCGATTATTGGTGCAGTCCGCAGCGGTGTTGGTGCTGCAAAACTTGTTAAGAAATTAAAAGGAGTTCCGTTTGTCAGTGATTTATCGGATGAAAGCAAATTGAAAAATTCAATCCAAATATTAAAAGAACAGGGAATTGATTTTGAAGCTGGAAACCATTCAGACAAAGTTTATGATTGTGATCTTATGGTAGTAAGTCCCGGTGTTCCTTCAGATGCAGCAGTTATAAAAGAAGGACAAAAAAGAAATTTAAAAATAATAAGTGAACTTGAGCTTGCCGGAAGTTTTTGTAAAGGACAGGTTGTGGCAATAACAGGAACAAATGGTAAAACAACAACAACTTCTTTGTGTGGACATTTATTCAACACCTGCGGTTACAAAACATACACAGCAGGTAACATTGGTTTTGCTTTTTCGGAAATAGCTCTTGATGTGAAGGAAAATGAATTTGTTGCGCTCGAGGTTTCGAGTTTCCAGCTTGATTTAATTGACGAGTTTAAACCAAAAATTGCTATGATATTAAACATTACTCCCGATCATCTTAACAGGTACGAAAACAAGTTTGAAAATTATATTGCTTCAAAATTCAGAATCTATAAAAACCAGGATGAAAAAGATTATTTAATTCTAAATAAAGATGATGAAGTTATATCAAACAACATTACTTCTCATAAGAGTAAAAACTATTATTTCTCATTGAAAGAAACTTTGCTCAATGGCTGTTACAAATTTCAGGATCAGATAATTTTTAATAAAGATAGTCATCTTGAATTTTCTCTCCCCGTAAATGAATTGCTGATTAAAGGCAATCATAATGTTGCAAATGCTATGGCAGTAATAAATGCCGCTAAGATTTTCGGTTTTGATAATGAAGGAATAAAAGAAGGTTTAAGAACATTTAAAGGAGTTGAACATCGCCTCGAGCTTGTAAGAGAGATTGGAGGAGTGAAATATATAAATGATTCTAAAGCTACTAATGTTGATTCTGTCTGGTATGCTTTACAGAGTTTTGATGAACCAATATTCCTGATACTCGGCGGACAGGATAAAGGAAATGATTATTCAAGAATAAAAGAACTTGTTACTAATAAAGTGAAAAAAATTTTTGCAATTGGTTCATCGGCGGAAAAAGTTTTTAATTTCTTTCATTCAATAATTAAAGTAGAATTAAAAATATCTCTTGAAGATGTTGTAACAAGTGCGAGTAAAGAAGCAAGAAGCGGAGAAGTTGTTTTATTATCTCCCGCATGTGCAAGCTTCGATATGTTTGATAATTACGAGCACAGAGGAAAAGTTTTTAAAGAAGCGGTAAATAAATTATAATGCGCTCATTACAGGTTGATAGAATGGTTTCGATGACGAAAGTGGGAATCTAAAAAATTAATAACCTGGATTCCCATTTTCACGGGAATGACACTTCCTATTCAACCTGTAGTGAGATTTATAAATATAAAATGAAAAGATTAGCAGCAACAATATTTTTTGAATCAGTCGGCTTAATGCTGCTTGGCTTAATATTAGTTATGAGTGCAAGCAGCACTTACAGCGAATTCAAATTTGATAGTGTGTACCATCTTTTTAATACACATTTGTTTAAGGTTTTACTTGGTTTTATTTTCCTGGGCATTTTCTGTTTCATCCCCTACGAGTTGTATAAGGAATACAGTAAATATGCAGTTATAATTGTAACAGCAATTCTCTTTTTAACTTTATTCCTTGCCCCATTATATAAGGGTGCCGGAAGATGGATTAATTTTGGCTTCATTACTTTCCAGCCGGCTGATGCTGCAAAACTTATTCTTATAATTCATCTTGCAGCTTTGATAGAAACAAAAAAACACCTGATAGTAGATTTTAAAAAAGGATTTTTCTTTCTCTTCTTCTGGGTAATTATAATATGCGTATTGATTCTTATCCAGCCGAACATAAGTAATGCAATTCTATTGGCTTTTATTTCGATCGTATTGTTGTATATCGGTGGTGCAAAATTCTCTCATATACTTGCGACATCATTGGCATGCCTTTTTACTGCAGGTGTTGGTGCGATGATCTTTTCACACTCGAGAGAAAGAATTTTAACATTTTTCAATAGCCTGAGTAATGGCGGAGATATTAATCTTCAGGTTAAGCAGGCTATCCTCGGATTGGGAAGCGGTGGAATTTTTGGTGTTGGGATCGGTCACAGTAAACAAAGTAATCTCTTCTTACCGGAAGCTTATGGGGATTTCATTTTTGCAATTATAGGAGAAGAACTTGGATTTATTGGTACTGTTTTCGTTTTAACAACTTACCTTGTTTTATTCATTGCCGGAATCATCATAGCAAAAAGAACAAAAGACCGTTTTGGTCAATTGCTTGCCTTCGGAATTTCTTTTTCAATTATTCTTTATGCTTTTATAAATGTTGCAGTTTCAACAGGATTATTTCCCACAACAGGATTGCCCTTGCCATTTATCAGCTATGGGGGAACTTCATTAATCTTTTTATGTATTTCGATTGGGATTCTTATCAACATTGCAATTTCAAATTCAGCTGAGAAGGGAAACAGCGAGGTTGTATTAAATAAAAATGAAAAAGTATGAGGATGAGAAGAAAGTTTACAGGTTTTTATTTGCCGGCGGCGGAACAGGAGGGCATTTGTTTCCTGCTGTTGCTGTTGCACAAAAAATCAGGGAAAAAATTCCGGATGCTGAAATATTATTTATTGGCTCTAAATCTAAAATTGAAGGAAGAGTTGTTCCAAAGCTTGGTTTCAAATTTAAATCTATTTGGATTAAAGGTTTTGCCAGAAGATTTAGTCCCGAGAATTTTTTATTCCCGGTTAAACTGGTTGTATCTATAATGCAGTCAATATTTATAAA
>CAYNUV010000230.1:0-5488 GCA_964400245.1 uncultured Ignavibacteriaceae bacterium | reverse complement strand
AGAAGTAGCAGAGAGTATCACAGTATGGAAGATGATAATAAAGTGAAAGATCGGGAAGGTTCGTGCCGTAGTTTGTTTTTATTATTTCATCGAGGAATTGCTCAGCTTTAAAATTCTCATTAAACTGCGGAGCCGTTGGATAACTTGTATAACGCGGGCCAGGTCTATCGTATTTACGGAATTTTGCTAAATCTATTTCAAACATGTCGTCTCCAACGAAATTAACAATTCAAAATTAACAATGAATAATTATGATTTTAATTTAATGTTTTTAATAATTGCTGTCAGCAGTCTTATTAGTTCTAAACAATCTTTTAATAGACTTTCAAATTCTTTCTTAACAAGAATCTCTGTCTCAAAAAATAATTTGAGCCAGAATTCTGTTTCATAAGCTTCTTTTTAAACTTATTCTTAATTTATTTCTAGAGTCTGTTTTACTAGTTGCAGCTTGAGATTCGGCTATATTTGCGCCTATTGAAGTGCCCGAATCAAGCAATTGATTATATAGGGATTGTAAATATTTGTCCTTCTTAATTAAGTATTTATAGCATTTAACAATTCGCACCGAAAAACTAAAACTCTTTTCAACCACTGGATTATTTAAGTTTTTCATTTAAACCACCCATTGTTAATTGAAAATTGATAATTGTTAATTAAAAGTTAATGATATTTCTCACTCTCTTCCTTCACAATTCTCACCAATGTTTTAGCTTTCTCAGGATCAACATCTGGTAAAATACCATGACCAAGGTTAAATATATGTCCGCTTCCTTTTCCAAACGAATCGAGAATTCTCACTACTTCTTCTTTAATTTTTTCTTCACTTGCATAAAGAACAGTCGGATCGAGATTGCCCTGCAACGCAAGTCGTTTACCTATTCTTTTTCTTACTCTGCCGATATCCATTGTCCAATCAAGACCAATAACATCTGCACCGCACTTAGATAATTTCTTAAGTTTATAATGAACTCCTTTTGCAAAAACAATTACGGGCTCTTTTTTTCTTTTAAGATTAGAGATAATCATTTCAATATATTGTAAAGAGAATTCTTCAAAATCATTTTGTGAAAGAATTCCTCCCCACGTGTCAAAAATCTGAACCGCATCTGCACCTGCTTCAATCTTTGCAGAGAGATAATCTGCAACCGCATCTGCAAGCTTGCTTAAAACAGAATGAGCAAGAGATGGATTGTTATAAATCAATCTTTTAACATTAGAAAAATTCTTTGATCCTTTTCCTTCAACCATGTAAGTAAGAAGTGTCCACGGCGATCCACTGAAACCGATTAAAGGAACTCTGCCGTTCAATTCTTTTTTGGAAAGAGATACTGCATCTAGAACATATTTTAAATCTTTAGCAGGATCAATCTTCTTTAAACTTCTTGCATCATCTTCTGTTCTGATAGGATTATGGAATATTGGTCCCTTCCCTTCATGTATTTCAAGCTTCATACCCATTGCTTCGGGAATTACAAGTATATCTGAAAAAATAATTGCAGCATCAACGCCAATAATATCAACCGGCTGGATTGTAACTTCTGCAGCAAGCTCAGGAGTTTTGCACAAAGTTAAGAAATCAATTTTCTCACGAATCGCTCTGTACTCAGGTAAATATCTGCCTGCTTGCCGCATAATCCAGACGGGCGTTCTTTCAACAGGTTCTCTTCTGCAGGCTCTTAAAAAAAGATCGTTACTTAGTTTGCTCAAATTATTTCTATATATATTAAATTTTTATTTTATTCGCTTTCGACGGCACAGATTTAATAATCTGTGCTACGGTTAAGAAAATGTATTTATTTTTTATAATGATCTACAATGGCTTTTGCTAGTCCGTCAATTGTAAATTCATCAGGCATTATATCAACTTTCACTCTTCTCTCTTCAATTGAAGTTTTTGTTGTAGGGCCGATTGCGGCAACAAGATATCCTTTAAAAAATTTAACCGGGTCTTCAATCTTCACTATCTGTAAAAAATTCTCAAATGTTGAAGGGCTTGTGAAAATGAAAAGATCGGGTGTGGTTGTACTCAACTGTTCAATATTTTCTTTAATACTTTCATCTGAAGGAAGAGAAACATTATAAACCGAAACAGATTTTATAACCGCACCTAGTTCGCGCAAACCTTGCGGTAATGCTTCACGCCCAATAGTAGAGCGCGGGATAAAAATAACCTTCCCTTTCACATCATATCTAGAAAGCTCAGCTACAACTGCTTCTCCACTGAACTTTGATGGAATTATGTTTGCCGGGATTCCAAGGTTTTCACAAATGCCTGCGGTTTTGTTTCCCAAAGCAACTACTTTTATTTTATTAAAATCAAAAGTGATGTTTAGATATTTACTTCTTTCTATAAACATTTTAACAGAATGACCAGAAGTAAAAATTATAAAATCAATTTTGTTATCCGTAACTGCTTCATCAAATTGTTTCCAGCTTGATGGAGGAACAATTTCAAGAGTTGGAAAAATTATAACCTCAGCACCAAGCTCGCTGAAAACTGCAGAAGATTCTTTTGATTGCTCGACTGTCCGTGTAATTACAATAGTTTTGTTTTTTAACGGAAGTACTTTCTTATCATCAAAACCCGAGAATAAACTGTGAAGTACAAAATCAAAAATTTTTTCTTTTTCTTTCCTGGTTTCCTGTTCATTAATATTATTATCAATTCCCTGCTGAACAGCGCCATAAATACTTCCGAGTATTACATTAACTGCAAAGTCTTCATCCATCTGCCTGAACAAATCTTTAGTCTCACCTGTCCTTATAATTCCTGCGAGAAGATTTCGTAGTTTAGTTTCCAGAGCTTTTAACTCGCCGCAAATATCACTGTCTCTGTTCAGACTTTCTTTCCTGTACATCAGGAAAAAGTTTCTGTACTTCATCATAAAGATATAAAGATGAGTTACGAATGAACGAAGAGAATCAATCGGATTAGTTTCATTTTTGATTTTTTCTGTTAAAGAATTCGTAAGGTTCTCCATTCTAAGTTTCATGATGGAGAAGTAAAGTTCTTCCTTAGAGTTGAAGTAATTATAAACAGTTCCTTTTGCAATTGAAGTAAGCTTTGCAACATCTTCCATCATAACTTCATGGTAACTCTTTTTGGAAAAGAGTTCGAACGCCGTCTCGATAATTCGTTCTCTCTTTAAGCTTTTTTTACTTTCTCTTCTTTCCTGTACGGTCATTTCAGTGTATCTGCCAATCACTTGTTTCAATAATGTTTCCGTTAGCCGGGTCAATCAACATTGTTTTTCCAGTTGCACGCTGGAACTCTGTTCCCTTACTTTCACTTAAGGTTGATATTATTTCCCATGCATACTTTTTATGGATCAAATTCCATTTGAAATTTAATTCCCAATCTTTAACACCTTTCTCAAGACCAGAGTTTAATGCAATATTAACAGCTTCTGCTTTAGAAATATTGAATGAACAATTCTCAGGATTTGATAAACATTCGGGGATGCCAACAATCTCTTTATCTTTTTGAACATTTCCAGAGGTATCAATTGAAAATCTTATTTCTCCTTCAATTCCGTCTTTATCAGGGATAGAAAAACTATAAACCATCAAGTAACCGTTAGTGATCTTTGTTACTTTTTCATAATCCGGTTTTATGTTATGATTAAAAAATTCTTCACCTGTTTTTGAAATAACAAATCTGTTGGCTGATTTAATCAAAACTTCCGGAATTTTATCCGAACTTTGACTCACACTGCAAGTACAACATGCAGCAAAAAGAAGAGAAGTAAAAAATATTGTAAAAGTTGCTTTAAACATTATGCTACCACATTCTGGTTTATTCGTACAGTGTTATAAATTTCATCAAGAATTTCTTTAGCCCCGGCTTTTAAAAGATCATTCGCCAAATTTATTCCAACTTGTTCAGGATTATTTTTGCTTCCTTTCACTTTCTTCCTGAAAGTTAAAGTTCCATCAAGAGAGCCTACCATTGCTTCTATGTGAAGACCGTTTGGCTTTACCTGTGCATAGGCACCAATCGGAACCTGGCAGCCGCCTTCAAGTTTTCTAAGTAAAGCGCGTTCTGCAAGAACAGCTTTGTAAGTATCTTCATCATGAAGTGAAGATAAAAGACTATTCACAAAATCATTTTCGATGTGAGTTTCAATTCCCAAAGCTCCTTGCCCAACTGCCGGAAGAATCTCATCTGTGCTTATGTAAGATGATATATATATTTTTAGATTTAATCTTTCAACACCTGCTCTTGCAAGTATGATAGCATCCCAGTTTGATTTTAAAAACTTTTCAATTCTTGAAGGAACATTTCCTCTCAGGTCAACAATTTTAATATCGGGGCGAACATGAAGCAACTGGCACCTTCTTCTTAAAGAACCTGTAGCAACAACAGCATTCTTTTTTAATTTCGTTAAGGAGATTCCCTTCTTCCTTGCAATAAGAACATCTTCAACAGGATGTCTCTTTGAAACTGCTGCAAGCTTTAAACCTTCCGGGATCTGTGTCTGCAAATCTTTTAAGCTATGTACTGCAAGATCAATTTTCCTTTCAAACAATTGATTTTCAAGTTCTTTTGTAAATAAACTTTTATCACCAATTTTTGAAAGAGCGACATCAAGAATTTTGTCTCCCTTTGTTTTGATGATCTTTATTTCCACAGAAATTTTTCTATCAGCTCTCTCAAGTTCTCTCTTTATAAAGTTTGCCTGCCACAACGCAAGCTCACTTCCTCTTGAACCTATTGTTACTTTCCTCTTCAAGATAAATTATTCTTCTTTTTTACTATTACTTCCAACACCAAATAATTCACGGATTATACTGATTTTCATAGCTGCTTCTTCAGAATTTGAACCCGGTTCAGAATTTTTTTTCAATTCGACCGTTGGCTGGTGAAGGATTTTATTTATTATTCTTTTTGTAATTATATCAAGCTTTTCCCTGTCAGATTCTGAAAATTTATTAATATTTTTTTCAACTTCTTCATTTCTTATTGCCTCAAAATGATCACGCAGAGTTTTGATAGTCGGAGCTGCCTCTAATGAATTATACCAGTTAAAAAAGTTAATAACCTCTTCTTCAATTATTGCTTTTACTTTTGGAATCTCGGTTTTTCTTTTTTCAAGATTTTGTTCAACGATAATGTTAAGTGAATCAATATCATGATAAAAAACATAATCTATTTTTGAAGAACCAGGATCAATATCTCTTGGTACAGCAATGTCCATCAAAACCATTGAAGCATAATTTCTTTTCTTCATTGCCGCTTCAATGTCCTGTTTGCTGATAAGCAATTTTTCTGAACTTGTTGCGCTTACAACAATATCAAACTTATACAAATGTTCTTTGAAGCTATCAAAAGGGAAGACGGCAGTATTTAATTCGTTTGCAAGTTTTTCAGCTTTTTCAAAGGTTCTGTTAGTAAGTGCAAGGCGACCAATACCCCTATCCCGCAAATGTTTTGCTGCTATCTCACCAGTTTCACCTGTGCCAATAATTAATGCAGATTTTTTATTCA
>CAYNUV010000229.1:0-5508 GCA_964400245.1 uncultured Ignavibacteriaceae bacterium | reverse complement strand
AGGCTAATCCGTTTAATCCAAGAACAAAAATCAGTTATCAAATACCATCAACTGCTCAAGTTGAATTGAGCATTTATAATTTAGTTGGCCAAAAAGTAGCAGCACTAATTTCAAAACAACAACCAGCCGGCAGTTATGAAGTTGAATGGGATGCCACCGGTAATATAAGCGGAGTTTATTTTTATCAACTGAAGACTAATACAGGATTTCTTCAAACTAAAAAATTAATATTTCTTAAATAGTGAATTGATCTCAAAATGACAAATTATAAAATAAATATCAACACAGTCTTTTTCATAATTGTTATTGTGTTTTTTTCACTGATGGGTTTTGAAAATTCTTTCGCACAACAATCATATATATCCACTGAAAAAGATGAGAATTCATTTACACTTTCCGAATCAGGAAAATCTGCGCAGCTATTTGTGAGTTTACATGATTATCCGGGAGTTATTAGAGTTGTTCAGGATCTTCAAAAAGATATTAATAATGTAACAAATGCAAAATCTGATATTTTAACTGATGAAGTTCCTGCTTCAAAGGAAATTGTTCTTATTGGTACATTAGGTAAAAATTCTTTGATTGATAAACTTATTGAAGATAAGAAGCTTGATGTTCAGGATATAGAAGGTAAGTGGGAAACATTTCTAATCCAGGTTATTGAAAATCCTTTCCCAAATGTTGAACGTGCTTTAGTAATAGCAGGAAGTGATAAGCGAGGAACAATCTTTGGAGTTTATGATCTATCGGAAAAGATTGGGGTTTCACCATGGTATTGGTGGGCTGATGTTCCTGTAAAGAAGAAACCTGATATTTATATTTTGCCCGGAAGGTTTACAATGGGAGAACCTAAAGTTAAATACCGAGGCATTTTTATTAATGATGAAGCTCCGGCACTGTCCGGCTGGTCTGTAGAAAAATTCGGGACAGATAAATTCAATCATAAGTTATATGAACATGTATTTGAACTGATCTTAAGATTAAAAGGAAACTTTCTCTGGCCGGCAATGTGGGGTAGAGCATTTTATGATGATGATTCTCTCAATCCAAAATTAGCAGATGAATATGGAGTTATAATAAGCACTTCTCACCATGAACCAATGATGCGAGCTCATGTTGAATGGCAACGTTACGGTTCAGGTCCCTGGAATTATGAAAAGAATGAAGAAGCACTAAAAGATTTCTGGAGAAAAGGTATTGAAAGAATGAATGGCTATGAAAGCATAATAACATTAGCAATGCGTGGTGATGGTGATGAACCAATGAGTGAAGATGCCAACGTTTCCTTATTACAAAGAATTGTTAAAGATCAGCGTGAAATAATTAATGAAGTGACGGATAAAGATGTTGAAAACGTTCCGCAGGTTTGGGCACTATATAAAGAAGTGCAGGATTACTATGATAAAGGAATGCGCGTACCGGATGATATAACTTTACTATTGTGTGATGATAACTGGGGTAACATCCGTAAACTTCCCAAGTTAAACGAAGCGCCTCGAAAAGGCGGATATGGAATTTACTATCATTATGATTATGTAGGCGGTCCAAGAAATTATAAATGGCTTAACACAAACCAGATTGAAAGAGTGTGGGAACAGATGCACCTTGCTTATGAATATAAAGCAACAGAAATCTGGATTGTAAATGTTGGTGATATTAAACCAATGGAATTCCCGATTGAGTTTTTCCTGGATTATGCATGGAATCCCGAAAAAATTCCTGCTGAGAGTTTACCCGATTACACAAAACGCTGGGCTGAAGAACAATTTGGATCTGAATATGCCGAAGAAATTGCTTATATAATAGATAGATACACAAAGTTTAATTCGCGGCAAAAACCCGAATTACTTTCACCTTCAACCTATAGTCTTATTAATTATAAGGAAGCAGAAACAATTGTTGCGGAATATATCAGGCTATCCAGGCAAGCAAAACATATTTATAGTTTTCTTCCGGATGAATATAAAGATGCATTCTATCAATTGATTTTACATCCGGTGGAAGCTTGCTCTAACTTAAATGAACTTTATGTTACAGTAGGCAAAAACTATCTTTATGCAGAACAGGAAAGAGCTGCTACAAATTTACTGGCTGAAAAAGTAAAAGAGCTGTTTAACAAAGATGCCGAAATAACAAATTATTATAATAAAATTCTTGCCGGTGGTAAATGGAATCATATGATGGATCAGACTCATATTGGTTATACATACTGGCAACAGCCTGATTTAAACATAATGCCTGAAGTTGAAGAGATTGATATTCCCAATGAAGCAGAAATGGGAGTTGCAATTGAAGGATCAGGAAATTGGTGGCCTAAAGAAAACATTGATGCAATACTGCCGGAGTTTGATAAGTTCAATAAGCAGTCTTACTATATAGAAATTTTTAATAGGGGCAAAACGCCTTTTGATTATTCTGTTGAAGTTAATTACTCAACTCACATAAAATCTCCATGGATTAAAATTAATTCATCAAATGGAAAAATTGAAACGGAACAGCGCATTTGGATTAGTGTTAATTGGGATGAAGTCCCGGCAGGAAAACATAAAATTCCTATAACAATAACCGGATCTGAAAGAAGTAAAGTTGTTGTGTATGCAATAATTAATAATCCGGCTGTTCCTGAAAATGAAATAAAAGGTTTTGTTGAAAACAACGGTTATATATCTATTGAAGCTTCGCATTTTACAACTGCAATTGGATCATCGGATATAAATTGGCAGACAATCCCGAATTTAGGACGTACACTTTCATCTGTTCATCCTGTTTTGGTTGCAGTTCCTGATCAATCGCCGGGAGGTAACAGTCCACATTTACAATACGAGGTTTATTTATTTACAGAAGGTGAAGTGACAGTAAATACTTACTTATCACCAACTTTGAATTTTCATAACGACCAGGGTTTGCGTTTTGCAGTTTCATTTGATGATGAAGAACCGCAGATTATAAATATGCACGCAAATAAAACTTTCCAGGACTGGGAGAAATCCGTGAGTAATAATATTACGATTGAAACATCTAAACATATAATTAAAAAACGAGGTGAGCATATTTTAAAATTCTGGATGGTTGATCCGGATGTTGCTCTGCAGAAATTGGTTATTGATACTGGCGGCGTTAAACCAAGTTACCTCGGACCACCGGAAAGTTTTAACCAAACAAAAATAAATGACGATTTAGGTTTGCGAAAATGAATTTCTTAAACATTACCTCATATCAGGAAACGGAGAGTAATTGATGAGCAGATTTGGTGCTCTCCTTTTATCTCTCGTTATTTTACTCGCCGTTTCAGTAAGAAACTCATTTGCACAAAGCGACCAGATGTTTACCAATCCAATCTTAGCAGGGTTTTATCCCGATCCGAGTATTTGCAGAGTTGGAAGTGATTATTATTTGGTTAACTCTACATTTTCTTATTTCCCCGGTATTCCTGTTTTTAAAAGTAAAGATTTGATTAACTGGAAATTAATTGGTTATGTAATGGATAGACCTGAACAAATGAATTTGGATGGTTTGGGAGTATCAAGGGGAATTTTTGCCCCAGCAATAAGATATAATAATGGGATATTTTATGTAACCTGTACTTTGGTTGATGCAGGTGGCAATTTTATTGTTACTTCAGAATCGCCCGAAGGTCCCTGGTCAAATCCGGTTTGGATTCCACAGATTAATGGAATAGATCCTTCAATGTTTTTTGATGAAGATGGCAAAGCATATATAGTCTATAACAGCATAGCTCCTGATGATAAGCCGCGCTATGATGGACATAGAACTATCCGGATGTATGAGTTTGATTTAGAAAATCTTAAAGTGATTGGTGAAGAAAAAATTCTCATCAATGGTGGAACTGATATAAGTAAAAAACCTATTTGGATTGAAGGACCGCATCTTTTTAAAGTAGAAAATTATTATTACCTAATTGCTGCTGAAGGTGGCACAGGGGATCAACATTCAGAAGTTGTTTTCAGAAGTGAAAATGTAAATGGACCTTATGTTTCTTTTGAAAAAAATCCAATCCTCACACAAAGACATTTAGACCCTGGAAGAAATAATCCAATTACATCAACAGGTCATGCCGATTTTGTTGAAACTGAAAATGGAGCTTGGTGGGCAGTTTTTTTAGGATGCAGACCTTATTCTACTAAAGAGGATGGTCATTATAATACAGGAAGAGAAATTTTTTTAGCTCCTGTAAAATGGATTGATGGCTGGCCTGTAATTAATCCTGGTTATGAAGAAGTTCAGTTTCAATATCCTTATCCAATCAAACCTGAAAAAGATTTTGCCGAAAGACCATACGGCGGAAATTTTAAAGTAAGAGATGAATTTGATTCGCCGGAATTAAATATTAACTGGATGTTTTTAAGAACACCGATGGAAAAGTGGTATGATTTAAATAGCAGGAAAAATTTTCTATCAGTTCAATTAAAACCTGAAACCTGTTCAGGAAATAAGAACCCGGTTTTTTTAGGACACAGGCAGCAGCATTTAAATAGTTCAGCAAGTGTATCATTTGATTTCAAACCTGAGACTGAAAATGAAAAAGCAGGATTATTAATTTTTCAGAACGAAGATCATTTTTATTTCTTATGTAAATCTTTGGAAGGGGATGAGCAGGTTATTCAACTTTATAAATCTGCAAATAATAATTCCGACAATGAAATGAACTTAATCACTTTCCGCAAGCTCAATCAGGATGAAACAGGAAAGCAAATACTTCTAAAGATAGAATCCAGTGGAAATACATACTCATTCTCCTACGCATTTAATCCCGGTGAATGGAAATTATTGGAAGATAATATTGATGCTACATTCCTAAGCACAAAAGTGGCTGGAGGATTTGTTGGCTGTATGTATTCTTTATACGCAACTTCTCTTGGAAAACCAGTTAATACTCATGCCTATTTTGATTATTTCGAATATTCAGGTGAAGATAAATATATTGAATTGTAAGATCCAGTTTTTGAATATATACAAGTCGTTTAAATTAGATTTCTATGTAAAAGAATAATACTTTTTTTTTCATTACAATAAAGATGAATCGAGTAAGATTACAGGATTTTGGTTTGAACATTTTAGCGGGATTGAAACACTAAAAAAAATCTAATGATAATGTAAATACAAATGTTGATGGAAGTATGAAATGAAAATTGAATATATAAGTTTCCAGATTAAGTTTTCTAAATCAGTTATGAATGCCTGCCTAAAATTAATTTTGATATTCATACCTATAATAAATCCTCCGTCATTTTCCCAGTTAGCAAACGGGCATGATAAATTTCTGGGTAATGTGTATGGAAATGGTGCTCCTCCACCAAATTGGGATATTTACTGGAACCAGGTTACGCCTGAGAATGCAGGTAAATGGTTATACTGTGAAAGCAGCCGGGATAACTATAGCTTTGGCGGGCTTGATAATGTTTATAATTATGCTAACCAAAGAAGTATTCCTTTTAAAGATCATACTTTAGTCTGGGGACAGCAATATCCAACCTGGATTGATGATCT
>CAYNUV010000228.1:0-5515 GCA_964400245.1 uncultured Ignavibacteriaceae bacterium | reverse complement strand
ACAACTTTGTTTTTTTCACTCCACAGGATGGAATGAAAGTAGTTATTAATGGAAAGGTAACTGTTTATCCGCAAAGAGGAAATTATCAGCTCGACGTTCGTTCAATGAAACCGGCAGGTGAAGGAGAACTCCAGGCAGCATTTGAATTTCTCAAACAAAAACTTGCTGCAGAAGGTTTGTTTAATGAAGAATATAAAAAGCCAATTCCTCAATTCCCTGAAAAGATTGGAATAATAACTTCAATTGATGGTGCTGCATTAAAAGATATTATAAGTGTTGCAAAGAGAAGATTTCCTTTAGTTGAATTATTAATTGTTCCTGCAAGAGTGCAGGGAACAGGTGCAGCAGAAAGTATTGTTCAATCATTAAAACTTTTGAATAAAAGAGATGATGTTGATGTAATAATTTTAGCGCGCGGCGGCGGTTCGATTGAAGACCTCTGGGCTTTTAATGAAGAAAAAGTTGCGAGAGAAATTTTCAAATCCCAAATTCCGGTTATTTCGGGAATCGGGCATGAAATAGATTTTACAATTGTAGATTTTGTCGCCGATCTTCGTGCGCCAACTCCATCTGCAGCAATGGAAATTGCAACACCAAAAATGGGAAATATAATTTCATTCATAAATAAATTTTCAAATACATCTTATCAATCTTTAATTGAAAAATGTGTTGATTTAAAAAGTAATGTATTCAGCATTCTTAATTCATATGCTTTCAGGTTTCCTCTGAATATGGTAAGAAATAAATCCCAGCGGCTTGATAATAATATTTACAAAACGATAAAAGGATTTGATAATTATATCAAGCTTAAGCAGAGTAAAGTTAATTTTCTTACCAAATCAATAGAAACACACGATATCCAAAAAACCCTTAAAAAAGGTTTTGCATTGGTTAAACAGGATTCTAAATTTGTAACACGTTCATCCGGTTTTAATCAAGATAAACCTGCGGTCTTAAAATTCTACGATAATGAATTAACTGTCTTAAAGAAAAAATAGTTATCTTATAATAGTTAATTAACCCGATTTTAATGAGCAAGAAGAATAATTCTTTTGAACAATCTCTTTCACGGCTTGAAGAAATTTCGAGTCTTCTTGAAAGTGATGAAATTGGATTAGAAGAAGCATTGAAATTGTATGAAGAAGGAATAAATCTTTCACGTGGATGCCTTACTTCATTAAAGAATGCTGAATTGAAAATTACTGAGTTGAAAAAGAAAGTTGAAGATATATCTGTTAAGGAAGGGGAATTATTTGATGAATAATAACGCGGAGTTATTTAATGATTGATCCTCTTAAATACGAGGTATTGTCAAAAGTAAATTATCCTGCAGACGTGAGGAAGTTAGAGTTAGCTGAGTTAAAAAAGTTATGTGCCGATTTACGCCAGTATATGATTGATGTTATATCCGAGATTGGCGGACATTTTGGCGGTGGGCTTGGAACGATTGAACTTACTGTTGCACTTCACAAAGTTTTTAACACTCCCGATGATCTTATTGTTTGGGATACGGGACATCAGGCATATCCTCACAAAATTTTAACCGGCAGAAAAGAAGAATTAAAAACAATCAGGCAGTTAAACGGAATAAGCGGCTTCCTTAAAAGAACTGAAAGTGAGTATGATACTTTTGGTGCCGGGCACGCTTCAACTTCATTATCTGCTGCACTTGGAATGGCTGTTGCCCGAGATATTAATAAGAAGAATCAGAAAGTTGTTGCTGTAATCGGGGATGGTGCAATGACTGGCGGAATGGCTTATGAAGCGATGAACAATTCTGGTTTAATAAAAACTGATCTTATAATTGTCCTGAATGATAACAGGATGTCTATTGCTCCTAATGTTTGGCAGCTATCAAATTATTTTACAGAAATGATCGCTCATCCTGATTACAATAAATTTAAAGGACAAATTTGGGAACTTACGGGTAAGCTTGATCATTTTGGCGACAGGTTAAGAAAAATTGCTGCAAGACTTGAAGGTGGTATCAAAGCTATTATAACTCCCGGAATGCTTTTCGAAGCTCTGGGATTCAGATACTTTGGGCCTGTCAACGGACATAATGTGCATCAGCTTATAAAAATATTTGAGCAGGTTAAAGATTTCAAAGGGCCTATTCTTGTTCATACCATCTCGCAAAAAGGAAAAGGGTACAAACCTGCTGAATCTCATATCCAGAGATTGCATGCTTCTACTCCATTTGATAAGCTTACAGGTAAAGCTCATAAATCAAAAAGCCCGGCTCCATCTTATACAAAAATTTTTGGTGAAGCCCTTGTTGAAATTGTAAAAGAGAATCCAAATGTAGTTGGAATTACCGGTGCTATGCCCGATGGAACAGGACTCGATATTCTTAAAGAACATTGCCCCAAAAATTATTTTGATGTTGGTATTGCCGAAGAACATGCTGTTACATTTGCAGCAGGACTTGCAACACAGGGAATAACACCTGTTGTTGCAATATATTCAACGTTTCTACAGAGAGCTTTTGACCAGATAATTCATGATGTAAGTCTTCAGCATCTTCACGTTGTATTTGTTCTTGATCGTGCAGGTTTAGTTGGAGCTGATGGTCCCACACACCATGGTTCATTTGATCTTACTTACCTTAGACTTATACCGGGTATGGTTCTTATGGCTCCTAAAGATGAATCTGAATTAAGAGATATGTTATACACTGCTGTAAAATATAATAAAGGGCCAATTACTTTACGTTATCCCCGTGGTTCCGCTCTTGGTGTTTCTTTAAAACATGGATTTGAAGTGATTGAAATAGGAAAGAGCGAAAGGTTAAAAAAAGGTGATGATGTCGTATTACTTGCAGTTGGTTCAATGGTGGAGTATGCTTTAATTGCTGCCGAAAAACTTGAAACTGAAGGAATATATTGTGAGATAATAAATATGAGATTTATTAAACCTCTTGATTATGAAATGCTTGATGATGTTGCAGGAAGATATAAAAAAATTATTACTCTTGAAGAAAGCACTTTAGTCGGTGGCTTTGGAAGCGGAGTGCTCGAATATTTCTCTTTAAAAAATTATAAGAATGATGTTTTAAGAATCGGCTTGCCGGATAATTTTGTTGATCACGGAACTCAGAAAGAACTTCATCATCTTCTTGAAATTGATCCCGAAGGCATTGTAAAAAAAATTAAAATATTCAGCGGTAAAAAAGCCGTTAACCACGATATAGTAGTTTAATGGAAAAAACAAAAATCGGAATTATAGGTCTTGGCGGAATTGCCCAGCTTGTTCATTTACCAAATTTTACAAAGATGGATAATGTAGTTGTTACTTCTGTAGCCGAGATAAATAAAAATCGTTTAAATACTATTGCAGATAAATTTAACATATTGGAACGTTATACAGATTATAATGAAATGCTTGAAAAAAGTGATATTGAAGCTGTAGTTATTGCAACTCCCACAAGTACACACAAGGAAGTATCAATTGCCGGTCTAAAAGCAAAAAAAGATATTCTTGTTGAGAAACCACTTGCCAGAACTTTTGCTGAAGCAAAACCAATTGTTGATGCTGCTAAGAAAAATAAAAAAAAAATAATGGTCGGAATGAATCTTCGTTTCAGACCGGATGCAATGCTTCTCAGAAGCATTTTAAACTCCGGGGAAATCGGTGAACCTTTTTACATAAAATGCAGCTGGATAAGAAGACAAAGCAGTGCTCAGAAATGGTTTACCATTAAAGAGGAATCTGGCGGGGGAGTAATAATTGATCTTGGAATTTCTTTGCTCGATCTTTCACTTTGGATTTTGGATTATCCGCCTGTTGATTCTGTTACAACGCAATGTTTTTACCAGAATACAAAAAATGTTGAAGACACATCCTTAAGCTTTTTAAGATGTAAAAATTCATCTGTAATTAATATTGAAACGAGCTGGTCGCTCCAGGTTGAGAAAGATATATTTAATCTTATTGTTTACGGAACAAAAGGAAGTGCTTCTATGAATCCTTTCAGGATTTATAAAAAGATTGATGAGCAGTTTATTGATCTTACACCTTCGCAGGCAGAGAGTGCTTTAAGTGCATTTAAAAAATCTTACCAGAACGAACTTAAAAGTTTTATTGGTGCAGTAAGAGGATTAAATCCTGTATTTTCTTCGGGCGATGAAGCATTATCGAGAATGAAAGTAGTTGATGCAATGTATCAATCTTCAAAACAAAAAACAGAAATTAAAATTTAATTTTTTATGAAAAAAATATTACTTGTTGATGATGAAAAAGATATAGTTGAATTCCTTCAATATAATCTTAAGCAGGAAGGGTTTGATGTTATTACTGCTTATGATGGAATTGAAACTCTGAATAAGGTAAAAGAAAACCCCGATCTTATAATACTTGATATAATGATGCCGAAGATGGACGGTTTCGAAGTTTGCAGAAGAATTAGAAATATGACAGGCTTTGAACGCATTCCTATTATTTTTCTTACGGCAAAATCGGGAGAAGTGGACGAGATAAAAGGGCTTGAGCTTGGTGCAAGCGATTATATTCAGAAGCCCATATCGCCAAGAAAACTTATTGCAAGAGTTAAAGCCAATCTCAGAAGTTCCGATAAAACTTCCGGTTCAAAAACAGCTCCACCAAAAGTTAAAATAGGACCTTTACAAATAGATAAAGATAAATATGAAATCAGTATTGACGGAAAGCTAAAAGTTTTCCCGCGTAAAGAGTTTGAAGTTTTATATTATCTTGCAAATAACCCCGGCAGAGTTTTCAGCAGGGATGTTTTGCTGAAAGATGTTTGGGGACCGGATGTTTTTGTAGTTGACCGCACAGTTGATGTTCATATCAGGAAGATAAGAGAAAAGCTTGATAAGTATTCAGATATGATAGAAACAGTTAAAGGTGTAGGTTATCGCTTCAAGAGTATGGAATGAAATAAAAGCAAATCTTTCTTCTGCTAAAGTTTATCTTAAAGAGTTTTTATTCTTTAACGCAATTCTTATTCTCATTCTTTTCTTTCTGATTGAAAATAAAATAATCCTATTTACTCTCATCCTCTTGATTTTGTTTTTTAATCTTGTATTCCTTAATGCAATAGGTTACAAACGCAATAAGGAATTGAATGCAATTAAATCTGTTATTTCGGGAATAAGCAGAAATATTTTTAATCTCCCTGAAGAAATTAAGCTCAGCAGTAATCTTCATTCTTTGCAGGAAGAAATACAGCAGATGTTTGAGAAGGAAAGAAGCGATATTGAATACCTGAAAAAGCTTGAAAGAGTCAGAACAGAATTTCTTGCAAATGTATCGCACGAATTAAGAACGCCAATCTTTGCAATACAGGGTTATATAGAAACACTTCTTGATGGTGCAATAGATGATGAAAAGGTAAATAAAAATTTTCTCGATAAAGCAAACCAGCATACAATTAATCTCAGCAACCTTCTTAATGATCTTATTGATATCTCGATGATAGAATCGGGTGAGATGAGAATGAGCTACAGGTATTTTAATATTAATGATTACATAAACCAGATTATCCAGGAAATGA
>CAYNUV010000227.1:0-5528 GCA_964400245.1 uncultured Ignavibacteriaceae bacterium | reverse complement strand
TAATATATCATCAATAACTGTTTGATCTATTTTGTTGAGAACAACAGCAAGTTTATCCGCAACCAAATAAAAACCATTCTTTTCTTCAATCTTATCCGTCAGCGTATAACCGGATTTTAACATCAACTCATAAAGCATATTTAATTCCTGTGCACCTGGTTTTAACTGAGTATCGAAGAGGTCAATCATTTTATTCAGGTCTTCATCTGATTCAATTAAATCACTTCGCCAGTGTTTGAAATTGGAAGGGGAGAGTTTGAAGACTTTAAAACCTGGAATATCAAGCTGAACCTTGTCCTGAACTTGATTCACGGATTGTTTCAGCTTCTCAGAAGATTCCGAAACGAGTTCGGAATGACCTTCGCTTAACTCAAGTTCTGTCTGTGTTTCTTCCTTTTCATTTTTGCCATCTGCCTTTTGACTTAGCTTTTGAATTATTCTTCTTATTCTTTCTTTACATATATCTGCTATCGTAAGATATTTAGCTTTATATGCTTCAGAATCTTCAGATGTTTTTTCTGGTAGCTGAACAAGAATAAACTTTCTATTACCATTATCTTCTTTATTTAATTCCATAACAGCATGAGCAGTTGTACCGGAGCCTGCAAAATAATCTAGTATTATAGCATCATCTGATTCTTCAAGGTTTATTAAATACTTCAGAAGTTTTGTGGGTTTTGGATAATCAAAAACCTGTATTCCATCAAATAAACTTTTTATTTCTTTACTTCCGTGTGCAGTTGTAGAAACTTCTTCTATGGATAATATTGAATCAATTGCTGAAAATGATTCTTTACCTTCTTCAATAATTCTATAAGCCTCATAGATTCCATCATCTCTTAACTCAAAGTGTACAAGATTATTTTTCAAAAGCTCTTTCATCTTATTTTTACCGACTCTCCATCGTCCCTCAGTTCGATCAGGTTTTATTGGAAATACATCAATTTCATCAGGCCCTTTAATTGGATAAAACATAGTTGGTCTGTCCTCTCGTCGATCTCCTTGTCCCCATTGCCTTAATTTTTCTTTACCACCTTCTCTTATTCTTACATCCTTCCTTATATAAATATCATTACTTTTTGCATATGCTATAACATATTCGTGTATTTTAGCAACTTGATTTGCGTTCCTCCTTTACCTAATCTAGAACGCCACACAAATTGTGTAATAAAATTCTCTTCCCCAAATATTTCATTCATGATCATTCTTAAATTATGCACTTCATTATCATCAATAGAGATAAAGATAACTCCATCATCCCTTAATAAATTGCGTGCAATGTAAAGCCGGGGATACATCATCGAGAGCCAGTTGGAGTGATAATGCCCGCCGTCTTTACTGTTCTTTCTAAAGAAACCTTCCCTTAATAAATAACCTTCTTCACTTTTATCGCCAATGCGTTTCAGGTACTCTTCTTTGCTTTCGGAAAATTTATCGGGATAAATAAAACTGTCGTTGCCCGTGTTATAGGGAGGATCTATATAAATCATTTTTATTTTACCGAAGTATGACTTCTGAAGGACTTTCAGGACTTCGAGGTTTTCACCTTCGATGAAAAGATTTCCGGATTCATAAGGAAAGAAACCCACCTCGGGAGGGGATTCTTTAGGCAATGGATAGGATTCTTCGGAAACTGGCCTTAATGTTGCAGAGGTTCTTTGCTGCAATACCCTGAAAGCATCTGATTTACCAGCCCAGTTTAGATTGTATCTTTCATTATCAATGTTAACATCACCAAGCGCAGCTTTAAGCTTTTCCCAATCAACTTTATCTTCCGCAAAAGCTTCAGGAAAAAGTTCTTTCAACTTGCTAAACTTTTCAGAAAGAATATCGAGAGATTTACCGTCCATTGGAATGATTTCATTTGAATATTTTTAATAACAGCATTACCCAAAATAGAGAAAGAATGCCCAAGAATTACAAGCTTAACGTATAAAATCCCACTGATTTTAGCAAGAAGGGGAAAATGATGGAAGATGGTAAATGGAAAGGAGAAAAGGGAGTGTTGGAATTGTGGAATAGGGATAAACTAAATGATTTAAAGATTCGGGATTACCGGGAGAATTATAAAGGCTTTACAATAAAGTTTTTCTTAATCATATTATCCCACAGATCTATAGCTGCGTTATCATAACCTTTATTCACCAAATAGCTAAACAAATCATAAAGCCTTTTCTGTTCAGAAGTATTAATAAGGTTCATATTCAATTCGCGATAATTAACAAACATAACATTGAATTCAGTATAAGTATCGCCAAACATTTTAATAGTGTCGTTCATTATCTATTCTTTTAAACTTAAACAATCCTGTATTAAAACTACCGTTTTAATGCAGTGGGTAGTGGTACATTTTGGTTTATTGTTTTTTCCAAAAAACACCGGTCAATAAAGTGCCTGCCACAACAGAATTTTAGCAAGAAGAAAAGTAGCTTAAGCATAAAGAGCTTCTGAGTAGGTTTCCCGAATTAAAATATTTTTTGGAGACTCTTCTTTTTCTTTAATCACTTGAAATCCCCATGCTCTTAGAGTTTCCTCAAATTGCTTTGGATCGCTTAACATAATATCTCTTAAACTAATTAACATCCTTATTTTTTCAAGAGATTTGAATAAATCAATCTCTTTTTTTTCGCTAATTTTTATTTTTGATTCCTTAAATTCAGAAAAATGTTGGATTTCAATAGATACTACTTTATTCTGTTTGTTTCTATAGAGAATAAGATCTTCTTGATATTCCTCATCTCCAATCCCTTTTTCTTTACTAATTTCAATATATAATACGTCTTCTTCTGAGAAATAACTAAGGTCTAAGCTTTTCATATTTTTCATATTTTTTGCAAAATTTAAGTTTCACCAAATCTTATGGAGGTAATTAAATTATTCTGATCTAATATTGTCAAGAATCTTGCCAAAGATTTCTCTTTTTATAGGTTTTTTGAGCGTAGACTTTACATCCTAATTGGTTTTTATCAAAATGTACCACTACCCAATCCTGTATTAAAACTACCGTTTTAATGCAGTGTATGATTTAGTGAAAAATGGGAATCGTATGTCGTAGATATTTGACAAGGAAAAGGGAGTAGAATGAACAAGAGCAAGTTCTCCAAAGGAGTCCTTTGGACAAGAGCTGAAGGAGTGAAGGAGTATTAGTTTTCTGAAAACAGCAGACAGGCAGAGGCAGCCGGATAACGACAGCAAAACATTCGAATTTAATTATACATGATAAAAGTGTAAGTTATCTTTCATTATAGGCTAAAATTTTTTTATTGTTTATACTTGTTTTAGCGAAATAAATAATAATCCGGATATTCACAGAAAAGAGAAGAAATAAATATGTCTGAAAAAAAAATTATTGCGGTAATAGGAGCAACCGGTATGCAGGGAGGAGGTTTAGTAAGAGCAATAGTTAATGATCCTGCTAAAGAATTTACTGCCCGCGCAATTACACGATATGTAAATTCAGATAAAGCTAAAATTTTAAAAGAGATGGGAGCGGAAATTGTTGAAGGTGATCTTGATAAACCTGAGACTATAAAAAAAGCTTTTGAAGGTGTTTACGGTGCATATTGTGTTACATTTTACTGGGCTCATTTCTCACCTGAAAAAGAATTACAGCATGCTAAAACATTGGTTGACGCAGTAAAGTCAGGAGGAATAAAACATGCTATCTGGTCAACTCTTGAAGATACACGGAAATGGATTCCTCTTAATGATAACCGGATGCCGACTTTAAAGGGTAAATATAAAGTACCTCATTTTGATGCTAAAGGCGAAGCAGATAAATTTTTTATTGATTCCGGTGTGCCGGTTACATTTCTTCTCGCTTCTTTTTATTGGGAAAATTTAATCTACTTTGGCAACGGGCCTAAAAAAGGAACGGATGGAAAGCTAACAGTTACATTTCCATTGGATAATAAAAAAATGGCAGGAATTGCCTCTGAAGATATTGGTAAATGTGCATTAGGAATTTTTAAAAACAAGGATAAGTATATAAGAAAACATATTGGAATAGCCGGAGAACATTTATCCGGTTATGAAATAGCAGAAAAGCTTACTAAAGCTTTAGGTAAAGAAGTTGTATTTAATAATGTAACGCCGGATGTTTACCGCGGTTTTGGTTTTCCCGGTGCTGATGATGTGGGAAATATGTTCCAGTTTTACAGGGATTTTGAAAGCGATGTGAATGCAATGCGCAATATTGAAAAGAGCCGGGCTCTTAATCCTCAGTTGCAAACCTTTGATCAATGGCTTGAGAAAAATAAGCATCTGATACCGTTGGAATAATTCATAACAAGGCGGTGAGTGCGAATGAATGATTGAATGATTGTTTGGTTGAATGGATGGTTATATAATTTCATTCATTCATACCCCTTTGCTCTGCTTGTTTTTCTTTCCCTGCCTTTAATTTTACAATTAGCTAATAAGGAGTAACCTAGGGGGTCATTTATTGTCATATAAGTTGAACCCTTTTTATGTCCTAGGCCAAGGCTTGGCGGTACTGGCTTTTTATTATTATTTAAGCTGAAAACATTGGTGGTTATTTATGTTATGTAGGATTATATTAGCCAATACATGGATTCTGGGATTATATTCTGCAATTGTAGACCATTTAGGTTGATAAAGCTGGACACCACGCAACAATAAACGACCCCGTAATTTGAAATTATCCGATAGTTTATAACGTATGCCGTAACTACACCATGCCGTTTGGTGCTAATCAATTTCTATTGCATCAAACAGCATGGGGCAGCACAACTGATTTTTGAACCGAAATTTAACATAACCATATCAAGTGAAACTTAGTCGCCAGTAGAAACGATTATGCTAAATGCAAGGATTCATTTCTTCGGGACTTCAATCGGAACCATATCGAATTTGCCGGTTTGCTCGACGAAGAAAGTACATTCAGAATCCTGGACAGTACCGCTTATATGTTGATCCTTCGGACCATAAGACAGGTATGATCCGGGTCCGAGCTTGTTCTCAGAACCGCCTGCAGGAGTGTAGAGCAGGGTTCCGGAAAGAACAACAATCTTCATCTCACTGGTATGGTAATGAAGCGGAAAGCTCTGGCCGGCGGGGAACTTATAAAGCACACCGGAGGCGCCTTCGTCTGGGTTTCCCCACAATACGGCTCTCTTCACACCGCCTGCGTTTGGTACGTCCACCCACTTTATTTTATCAGCAGGCCATATTACTTGTTCTTTCGTCATTTTTTCCTGCGCGTAAGCGTCTGTTACTCCAACGATCATTAGCGAGAAAAAGACGAATGCTGAGAACAAAAAAAGTTTCTTCATAGTTAAATCTCCTATATTTTGTTTTAGAGTGATGTTTAGTTAATTATTTATTCCCTAACAGCTCAAGAGTTACAAGTAGTCTTAATAAAGATACTCTCTTTGGCTTAAAAAAAATACAGATTCTCAATGCACTTGTTGAAACGCACACAGAACAACTGTAATCTCGATGTAATAAAGTAAAATTATTTATCACCATAAATTACAAGAGCACTTGAGTCAATCACAATGTTTCCA
>CAYNUV010000226.1:0-5539 GCA_964400245.1 uncultured Ignavibacteriaceae bacterium | reverse complement strand
TACTCCTATTGGATTGATTGCAAAACTTGTTGGAAAGAAATTTCTTGATTTGAAATTTAAAGATGAGAAACCCTCTTATTGGGTGCTAAGACGGAAAGATAAAAAGATTGAGTACACAAAGATGTATTGATTCCTGGTTTGAAGTATAACTTCAGAATATGTAGCCCATATTTACAGGTTTAAATCCCCCCGTAAGTAAAATTTATTTCTGGTTTAATAGTTTGCTAACAAACTAAATTAATTATGTTGTATGAAGAAGTTATAGAAGTTAATAACTATGTTCAATAGTTTGTATTAGATTTCCCTTAGGATCATTTCGTGTTGTCTTATTTGCTATGGCATTAAATTTGTAAAAGTTTTAATCTTAAAAGTTATTCTGTTTATAATTTTACTTGGAACTAATTAATTTTTCTAATTTCATATTCGCTTCTGCTAATATCTTGTCACAAGATATTTTGGAATGATTAAAGATTATGTATAGATTATCACTTAATCTAAGTCGTTTGTTTTAAAGGAACAGGAATGTCCATTAACGACACAAAAAAAAATAATTATTTATATATAATTCTTTGTATAGGTTTTTTGCTAAACTTATATAGCATTTGGTGGGGTTTACCTCCGGAAGGCGCAAGAAATTGGGCACCTGATGAAGTTAGTCCTGTTGATGTTTATCGTGGCATAGCAAGTTTATTCTCAGGAGGCTGGCATGAAAGATACCCTCCATTGCATTTTTATATATTAAGCGTGTTCTATCTGCCTTTTGTTATTTTGGATCGATTGGGAGTAATTGAACTCTATTCCCCGGAAATAATAACAATTCTCTATTTTGTTGGCCGTATGCTTAGCGTAATTATGGGGACAGCGTTAATATACTTTGTCTATCGGTGTGGAAAGGAATTGGCTGATCATAAGGCTGGTTTATATGCAGCAATAATTGCAACACTAATTTGCCCATTAAGTTATTACTCAAAAACTATCAACCTTGATGTTCCATACTTATTTTGGTTTACATTATCGTTATTGTTTTTTATTAAAGCTTTTAAATACCATCACTTTCGTTATTACCTTTTATTTACAGGCTTTGCAGTTTTTTCTGTTTGTACAAAAGATCAGGCATATGGATTATTTGTTGGGATGTTTTTGATCTTAGGTATTCAGTATCTGAAAATAAAATATAGTTCCAGCGCGGAGAAAGATGTAAGTAAGCTAATAATTCGAAATTCTTTGCGCAGCATTTTGCTTGGAGTAATTTTATTCTTACTTATTCATAATGTAATCTTTAATTTTTCAGGGTTTGCTGATCATATTAAACTCATCTTTGGAATTGGAGCTGAGAGACAAGGCGCTCCATCCATTCGGATGTATGACTATTCAATTTCATCCCAGATATCTATGTTTCTGCAATCAGGTAGACATCTTATATTTCTTATAGGCATACCTTTTTTTGTTGCATGTATTTTAGGAATTATCTTCTCAGGAATCAAATCAAAGAGAAATCTTCCCCTATTTTCATTAATATTAATACCGATTGGATATTATTTAACTTTCATGGTTCCCACAGCATATAATTATGATAGACACATTATTCCAATTGCTATTATCGCATCTTTATTTGGAGGAGTTTTTCTTTCGGATTTTCTTCATAGACAAAGTTTGGGAGGTGTTCGTTTCAAGGCATCACTTTTTTTTATTATTGTCCTAATATATCTGTATAAAAATCTTTTAGTGGGAATTTTTATGGATAATGATTCACGTTATACAGCCAAAGAATGGATAAACAAAAACATAAAGCCCGATGAAAGTATAGTTGGTTTAGGAGGACTTATTCATTACTACCCACGTATTAATTCAGAACTATTTTCAGTACTTAGAAGTCCAAGCATGCTCGATTCTTTAAATAATAAACCGGATTATATTATTACAAGCAGTTCTTATGACATTAAACGTTATAGAAACCAACCCCAGGACGCTCGTGTTATAAATCAATTAAGAAACAATGAGCTTAATTATAAAGAAGTTCAAAGTTTTAAATATTATGTTAAATGGAATATGTTGAATATTGATTCTATATCCACCAACTTAGATAAAATAAATCCACGTATAACAATTTATAAGAGAGTACATTAATTATGGCAGCAGTATTAGATAAACCAATTGTTTCTGAATTAAATTTAATTCCTCAGGTGAGTGAAAATTTTATCTCCGTAATCATTCCGGTATTTAATGAAGAGAGAGCAATTGAGCGTGTAGTTAAAAAACTTCAGGATATTCTCTCTACTTCAAATTTGAGTTACGAAATAATTTTAGTTGATGATGGCTCAACTGACCACAGCGCAGAGGTAATAGGACGTATTGATGGAATAAAATTTATTAAACACTCAACAAATATTGGGTATGGCGGTGCATTAAAAACGGGAATAAAAAAATCTAAGGGAAATATAATTATAATTACGGATGGTGATGGTACATATCCTAATGAAAGGATTCCTGAACTTGTAAAATACTTTGATGAATATGATATGGTTGTTGGCTCAAGGGCACTAAACAGCAAAAATATAGCACTAAGCAGAAAACCTATGAAGTGGTTTTTAGGAAAATTAGCTAATTATCTTTCGGGAACAAATATACCTGATTTAAATTCAGGTCTTCGTGCTTTCAAAAAAGATATTGCCTTGCAATTTTTCCATATGTATCCTTCAGGATTTTCTTTTACAACTACTATTACATTAGCTATGCATTGTTTTGGTCATAATGTAAAATACATTCCTATTGAATATGGTAAAAGAGAAGGGAAATCAAAAATTAGTCCAATTAAAGACACTATTAATTTTATTCAGCTTATATGGCGCACAGTAATGTATTTTAACCCTATGAAAATTTTTCTGCCGATTATTTTCCTTACTTTTATAGGGTTTCTGCTTTCATTAGCCTTTGATATTTTTATGTTGGATGACCTTACAGATAAAACAGTAATTTTATTTTTAGCATTTATTCAAATTATGGTTGTTGGTTTGTTAGCGGACTTGATTGATAAACGTAATCCTTTTTAAACAAAATGCACCTGAACAAAAACTTTAATGATTAAATACATTCGCTTTAAAGTAACTGATTTTCTATTATTTATACGTAGGTTGCTTAGTTCAAAAAAAAATGAAAATAACCTTAAAGGATTTAAAGCTTTTTGGCGAAAAATCCGTATATGGGTTATACTTATTTTCGGACTGTCACTCTTCCTAATTGTAATAAGACAGATTTCTTTCAAAGAATTTCTGAAAGTTTTTTCCAATGTTAATTTGGGATTATTACTTGTGGCTTTCATAGCTGGACTTTCCGCTACTGTTTTTAAAACAATTCGTTATGATTATTTCTTCCCGGCACCAGGTCGTTGGTTAAGTCTGTATGGTGCTTTTGGAATTATTCGTGTACTATTTTATACCTTTCCATTTCACTCCGGCGAGGTGGTTAGTTTGAATCTTCTAAAAAAATACCGGTTTTCGCCAACCATATCTGAAACAGCTCCTACATGGTTGTTCTTACGGATTAGTGATATAATAGCAATATCCTTATGGTTTACTATTGCATTGGCATTTACTCCCTCTACAGGAATCTTATATGGAAAGCTGAATACAATTCGCTGGGTAATCATTGGTATTTCAGCAGCTTTAATTGTCTTTATGATAAGCCTTCCATTTTGGATACCAAGAATTTCCTTCAATGCCTCGAACAACTGGCTCTTAAATCGTCTCACTGTACTTAAATCAGGCTTTGATCGAACGTTTGGGATACATGTTTTTGTAAGGACATTAATTAATTCAATAATTGTCTGGGGTACACTGATAGGATTTTATACTCTTACCCAGCTCAGTTTCAACACTCCATTAGGATTATCTGAATGTCTTCTTATTTCTATTACAATTTATTGTTTTTCTTTATTACCGATAAATGCACCATTAAATATTGGTACTGATGAAGCTGCCTGGACAGGCATTATGGTATTAGCCGGGATGGGTGCAAATCAAGCAGTTTCAATTGCATTAAGCATTAGAGTTGTAAGTATGTTGGTAATGTTCACGGATGGTCTGATAGGATTTTTTCTATTAATATTAAAAGAAAATCGTCTTAAAACCGGTTACTCCGATAATGAACTTCCTATCTTTCAAAATCAAGCCTCAAAGAATACAACCGACTGAGTATAATCAACGTTGCTGCGAGCAATCTCAAATAAAATATATATTTAAAATGAATAAAGATCAGTCTAATAAAAAAGAGAATCAACACTATTTTACACTTAAAGGTATCTTTAAAAGAATAAGTTTGGAATATAATTACTATACGAAACGCCCATGGTCTCTTGTAGAAGTAGGAAAATTCTGGGATACCGTTGATGATTATGATGAAGTTAATGAAACACTATATACTTATTATAGAAGATTTACCAATTCATTTACTTTAGGAGAAAAGTATTTACCAAAGAATGATTATATATTGCTGGATATTCAGGCAAGGAGCGGAAAAGGGAGTGAATTTTGGCATGAGAAAAATAAAATTAGTAAAAGTATTTGCGTAGATTTTTCCGATTATCTTTTATCTCTTGCGGATGACAGATTAAAAAAAACTAACTTAAATTATAATCTTGTTAAGATTGAAAAGCTGCCGCTTCCTTTTCCCGATAAGAGTTTTAACTTTATCTGTACTTATGAAACAATTGAACATATTTATAACTATAAAGAATTCATTTCGGAATTAGCAAGAGTGTTAAGTGATGAGGGGATAATTATTCTTAGTTGTCCGAATGTTTCCTGGGAATGGGTACATTGGTTAAGTGCAATAATAAATATTAACCATAGCGAGGGTCCTCACAGATTTTTAAGAAGAAAAAAACTCTTGAAATGTTTCTCTGAAAATAAACTTGAAGTGCTGGAAGAAAACAGCACTAATCTGCTTCCTTTTAATAACAAATTGTCCATTAAGATTAATAACTTTTTGGAATCTAAACTAAGCCCGCGATTATTAAGTTTTCTTGCCTTAAGGAGAACCTTTATTCTAAAAAAGGAAATGATTGAGCAAAGAAAAGAAATGAATGACCAAATTCTTTTCAACAGGATTTCAGATAATTATGCAAAAAAAGATTTGTATGCGCCCTCGACAATTGCAAGAAAATTTCAGGTTGAATCTATCTTTAATCTAATCGAAAAAGTATATAATAGAAAATTCTTTAATAAAGTTATTGAAATTGGTTGTGGACATGGAGCTAATTCTGATTATATGAAAGGACATTTTGAAAAATTTTTAGGCGTGGATTATTCTGAGGAATTGATAAGAATTGCTAATATAAGATATAAATCTAAGAATATTTCCTTTTCAACGGCCAATATAAAAAATTTTATTCCTGATGAAAGATATGATTTAGTTTTAAGTATTGGAGTATTGCACCATATGACCGAACTGGATACAGTTTTAACTGTCCTTAAAAAATATGGTGACCAGGAGACTATTTATGCTTTTTTAGAACCGCAAAACGGCAACCCATTTATTAGAT
>CAYNUV010000225.1:0-5545 GCA_964400245.1 uncultured Ignavibacteriaceae bacterium | reverse complement strand
CATATAAATAATTTTTTCTATGTACATCATGCGCCCGCGCCTGTAAACTGTATGAAATTCCTAATAATCTTGATGCGATTAAAGCAACGAAGGAACTTTTGTCTGCCCAGGGTGAATGAATATGATTAATTTTTTTTTCATTTACCAAACCTGAAAGGTAAACTGCCATATTAAATGTATTCTTATCAAACTCGTAAGATTTATTTGGATGATAGTTATGAAACAAAGTGTACAGGAATAAATTAATATATTTAAGCGGTTTACTTCTGAAGAAGTATTTTTTATAAAATTGAAGTTTTTTATGATTAACTGGTAACAAGCAAATTGGTTTTTTGCTTAAATTTTTATCAAGAAAATCATTAGAGGTTATATCTGAAAATATTAATACTTCTCCCAGGGAATTTCTTAGTGCATTTATTTCCCTTTGTATAAAAGTTTGACTTAAAGCAGGATATTCCCATAAGTAATATGCAATACGTTTCTTTCCATTGGAATTTAATACAGTATTTTTTCTCGTGAGTCCGAGAGGCCACCATTGTAAATGATTTATTAAAAACCAGTAAAGGTTATTTTTGAGAGGATAGAAAAAACTCCAGCTCAACTTTAGTTTAATAAGCCGATACTTTTTTTTCATTTTCCAAAACTTCATTGATTACTTTAAAAAAGATTAATGGTTTCAATTAAATTTTTATAAGACCCGGTTTGAAGAAAGAAATCAATATTATCCAGGAATTTATGCTGTAAAGAAAGTTTTATTTTTTCTTTAAAAGCTTTTAGTGTGAAAGGATCAGCAAGAAGCGAAGGATTACATAGCTGCCAATTGCCGCAATTCTTTGATGTAATTATATTACATCCTAAAGCCGAAGCTTCAAACAAAATACCCGGGGCAGCATCAAAGATTGACGGACATACAATTGTTTTGCAATTCCCGAGAAGTTCAAACAGTTTTTCGCGGTCAGTAATAACACCATCAAACACAACCCCCTGAATATATTCCTCTGCTATTCCAACTATATGAATATTAATCTTTTTAAGATCAGGAATAAGTTTCTTTACAAGGTCATAATTTTTTTCATGGCGTGACCAGTCACTTGCAATAAAAACCAGGTCAATTTCTCTTTCGGAAAAGTTTTTACTTAAATGTTTATAACTGACCGCCTCTTTATAAATCCATTCCGCAAACCATATTATTTCCGAATAAATCTTTCCTTGCATCGGTTTATAAAAATATTTATAAATATCATATATCATATCAGAATGAGTAATTACAAAATCTGCCAGGTTAACTGCTTCTCTTTCTTCATTAGATAAAATTTTCAATCTGTAATTGTTTTTTTTAATAAACTTTTCTAAGTATAAATAATTATCCAGCTTCTTATTTTGAATATAACATTTCACCTGGTCGCTTCCTGTAGTTAAGTATATAACTTTTTTTTCAGGAGAAGCTTTTTTCATAATAAGAGCAGCAATCCATCCAACGGCAAGAATTACATCCGGTGAAATTTCCTTTATCAATGAGGCTAATTTATTTTGAAAACCATAATCAGGAGGAGATAAATAATAATTATAAACATTTGATAAGTGTTTGGGATTGCCTAAAGAACCATTATATAAAGATTTAAATAATTCCTCATGATAACTAGAGATCAGATTAATAAAGCTGACATCATAACCATCATTCAGCATATTCGAAAATAATTCATAAGCAGAAGTGCTTGCACCTCCCCAGCCTGGAATTTCAAAACAACTTATTAATATCTTTTTAGACACTTTATACTTTCTCTTTTCTTAAAGCTTTAACAATTGCAATCTCTACAGGCGAATAATTTTTATCATCAAAGCGTTCGAAATCTAATGGCTGATGGAGACTTATACATTTATTAGCTGCTATTCTAACCCGTTTAGATACATTAGTACTGCTTCCATGCAAAGTAAAAGGGTGAATAAATATAATATCACCGGCATTTCCTGTAACTTCATCCAAAGGTAAATGTTTTGTAGCAGAAATTACTCTTCTGCAAAGTTCATATTCGTCAAGTCCGTCTGGCTCAGCTTCTGCAAGTATTTGTGCTGTGTAACGATGGGAACCAACACGAATACCTGTTCCGCCGCCACCCTGTTCAATGTCTGTAAAAAGCTGTATACCTATTAATCCTTGCTCAGAAGAATTAATATGATGATGAAACCAGTTTCCTTCTATGTGCCAGTTTTCTTCCGGTACTTGCCAGTTTTTTGAAAATTCCGGGAATAATATTGGCCACACCCCGGCACCATCGTGTGCATACCATCTGTTCTCTCCACACAAATCATTTATCGCTTCAAAATATCTCCTGGTATGAATTTGATCTACTATTTCATTCTTAAAAACTTCTCTTAACCAAACAAGAGGTCTTTTCCAGGAACCAGGATCGTCCGGTTTTTCATCCAATTTTTCCCAAACCATAGTATTTAATTTTTCTGCCAGTTCAGCAGAAAATACATTTTTTACTAAAAGAAATCCGTTAGTGATGAAAAAATCTATTTCGGATTGTGATAATACCTTATACATATAATTATTCCGATTCCATCTCCTTAAAGAATAAAAATTATTTTTTGATTATAGAAATTTTATCCCGGTTTTTTGCAGGAAAATATTTGTAGTGATAAATTATTCTAAAACTATTGGATTATTTTGCTGAAGTAAATAGTATTTAATTTCCGGATATAAAATTTTGGCAACAAGTTCATGACCTTCTTCATTAAGATGACCATCGTAACCGAAGACAACATCCTTACCGGTTTTTTTTATGAATGAATCATAGACCGACTTCATAGATATAAATTCAACTGAATTATCTTCAGATAATTCTTTAACGAGCCTGTCAGGTTTGTCCAAATCCCAATCAATATTTTTATTACTCTTTAATAAAAAATAAGGAGTTGCCCCGGACGAAGAAATTGTAATAAGTGTTTTACCATCACTATGAACTTTTTCTATAAGTTCCTGATAATAATTTTTAAATGAATCCCATGCCTTCTCAAAAATTGGAGGCCAGCGTTTTAAAAACACAATCTGATCCCAGTTATTTATTTCATTGATATAGGAAAACTCCCCATTAAAAAGAGTCGTATCTCTTAATTCTGCTGAAGGTATCTCTTTATGTTTCCATTCTCTTGTATAGAGGTAGGACGCAATCTTGGAAAATTCTAAAAATTCCGGAATCTTTCCTAATTCTTCAAGTTTCCTGGCTCTAATTATTCTTCCAAATTCCCTGTATGAATCCTGAATATCATTATTGTTAGTAAAAGACCAAACAACAATATCAGGATTATACTTTCTCCCGATGTTTTCGTACAAATCTACAGCCTCTTTTGGACCATAGCCAGATCTGCTTAAAGCAATTATCTCAACCTGAAATCTCTCGTTATTAAATTTCTTTTCTAAAATCTTGAAAAATGTTTGGGGCAAATCAACCTGTATAGCCTCAACCTGCGAATCTCCTAAAATAAGAATGCGATAAGTGTTTGCCTTTTTTGAAAAAATATGTTCACTATCCCGAAAGCCGAGCGAATTATTTTTTATATGAACTTTAAAATCACTGATCCTCCCTACATCGTTTCCTATATAAGTATATTCCTTATTAGGCCCTTCATTCCGGTATCTGGCCTCCGCTTCATAATAGGTAACGAACCTATCAAAGGGAGGAATAATATGAAGAAGAACTTCAATAACGATCAAAAGAAGAATAAAGATGAGAAAATTAATAGAAATTATTTTAAATATTCTTTTCAAAATTCAATTGGTGTAGTTTAGTTGCTTATCATTTCCATATATTTTTTCAGCACTTTTTCAGTTTCACCATAATCCATCTGTTCCCCCTTGTTCAACCAGAGAGCTTTTGTACAGAATTTGTTAACAAAATCCAAACTGTGAGTAGATACGATAAACGTTTTACCTCTTTGTTTATAATTGTCAAATACCTTTTCACATTTTTCCCTGAAACTTTTATCTCCTGCTGAGAGCGCTTCATCTAAAAGAAATATATCAGCATCAATATATCTTGTAATTGAAAATGCCAGGCGAGTTCTCATTCCTGTTGAAAGTGTTTTTAATTTTGCACCTATAAAATTCTGCAATTCAGCCCATTCCACTATTTCATCGAACTTTTCATGTATCCAATTTCTATCAAGACCATAGACAGATCCATACAGATAAATATTTTCAGACACACTCAGTTCATCTACCATGCCAATACCGAAGCCGGCGAGATAATTTAATTCCCCATTCACTGAAACTTTACCGCTGTCAGGTTTATGTAATCCTGATATAGTTTTTAGAAGAGTAGTCTTACCTGCACCATTATTGCCGATGAGTCCAACAAATTCTCCCTGTTCAATTTCAATATTAATATCCTTTAGTGCATAAAAAGTTCTTGTGTAATGACCATTAGTGCTGAATATTTTTTTCACTGCTGCAAATGTGGACGGACGAGCGACATCTACGGAAAAAGATTTTGAAATATTCTTTAAAGTTACCATAGAGGACATATTAAAGATTCTCCGCAAAAGTTGGTTCAAATTTCTTGAAGAGTGTAAAAGCCATGTAAATTAAAACCGAGTTTGCTAAAAACATAATTCCCCAAACTTCGAACGAAAAAACTTTTCCTTCAATAATTATCGTTCTTGAAAATCCTATTAAATGAGTTAATGGATTCAGCAGTGCAATTGTTTTAGCAATTCCACCTATGTGTGAAAGATCATAAAAGATAGGTGTAATGAAGAACAATACTCTAAGGAAAACCTGGTATATATGATCAATATCTTTTACATATAGATAAAAACATGAGAGAAGAAGTGAAACCCAGCTTACAAACATCAACTGGAGAATAATTACGAGAGGCAGCAAGAAGATACTCCATGAGAAATTAACTCCAAGTATATAAGCTACAACTACAGTGATAGCAAGCGATATTATGAACTCTATGATGTTCGAAACAATTGAGCTTATAACGAGTAATTCTTTGGGGAAAAGAGCTTCGCTGGTTAGCTGTTTCATGTTATGCAATATTCGCATAGAAGCAAATGTGCTGTTAGAGAAATGGTTGTATTGAACAATCCCTACCAGAAGATAAATAACATAATATTCTATTGTATTTCTCATCAATAAACTGAAAAACGTGAAAAGAACCACAAGTATAACCAGGGGATTCAGGAAGCTCCAGACAAAACCTAAAAATTTGCTTTGATCTTTTAATTTATATTGAGAGACAATAAGCTCTCTTAAAAGATTTAAATGTTTTTTAGAATAAAATTTCATTGAAGGTTACTTTGCCTGAATTTTTACTTCTTTATGAATAGCTTGTTGTGATTGAATTTTATAACCGAAATGTTCTTTAAATATTTTATCATAAACTTCAACACGTTTATCCCAGGTATGATTTCTGAGAATATAATTTACAGCATGTTTTCTGTCCCAATCCTGTTGAGCAGCTCTTACAATATTCTGAGCCATTAATTCAATATTCCCGTTCTCGGTTACAAACCCTAATTTTGCTTTTTTAACCAC
>CAYNUV010000224.1:0-5574 GCA_964400245.1 uncultured Ignavibacteriaceae bacterium | reverse complement strand
AATTCGAAGCAAAAATATTGTACGCTTCCCTGTAATTAACAATTATCCAGTAGCCATAAAGCTTGGCAACACCATAAGGAGAGCGTGGATAGAATGGTGTAGTTTCACTCTGGGGAACTTCCTGCACTTTACCAAACAACTCGCTTGTTGATGCCTGGTAAAATTTAACCTTTCGCAATCCAACTTCCCTGATTGCATCAAGAAAGCGAAGTGTGCCGAGTGCATCTACCTGTGCTGTGTAATCCGGAATTTCAAATGAAACTTTTACGTGACTCTGCGCCGCAAGATTATAAATTTCATCAGGTTCAATTTTTTCCAGAAGCCTGTTTAAGTTACTTGTATCAACAAGATCACCATAATGGAGAAACATTTTTTTATTTAATATTTCATTGTCATTATAAAGATGATCTATTCTGCCTGTATTAAAAGAACTGCTTCTTCTGATAATACCGTGAACTTCATATCCTTTTTCAAGTAGGATTTCAGTCAGATAACTTCCATCCTGTCCTGTTATGCCAGTGATGAGTGCGCGTTTCATATTATTTATTAATTTGATTTTAAAACAATAGAACACGGATTTAACGGATGCCACGGATTAATACAGATTCAAATCTGTGTCATCTGTGTTCTATTTATCCTTAAAGTTATGCAAAAACGAATTATAAGTAAGAACAATTCCCTCTCTCAAACTTGTTTTATATTTCCAGCCAAGATGGTTAATTCTTGAAACATCCATCAGCTTTCTTGGTGTTCCATCGGGCTTAGTTGAATCATAAACAATATCACCTTTATATTCAACAATATCTGCTATAAGTGCTGCAAGATCAGATATAGATAAATCTTCACCTGTTCCAACATTAATTTGTGAAATCCCTTTTTCATAAAGTTCTTTCGCTTCAATGCTTTCCATTAGAAAAACAATTGCTTCAGCAAGATCTTCAACATAAAGAAACTCTCTTAACGGTTTTCCGGTTCCCCATAAAGTTACGTTATTTTTCTTTTCTACTTTTGCTTCATGAAATTTTCTTATCATAGCAGGAAGAACGTGTGAAGTCTGAAGATCAAAATTATCATTTGGTCCATAAAGATTTGTCGGCATCACAGAATAAAAATTGCAGCCATATTGCTTAAAGTAACTCTCACATAATTTAATCCCTGCAATCTTAGCAATTGCATAAGGTTCATTTGTGTATTCAAGATAATCTGAAAGCAAGTATTCTTCTTTAAGCGGCTGCGGTGCCAGCTTTGGATAAATACAGGAGCTGCCGAGAAAAATTAATTTCTCAACACCAGTTTGATATGACGAGTGAATTACATTTGACTCTATCAACAGGTTATCATAAAGGAATTCAGCCCGATAAATGTTGTTTGCGAGAATGCCTCCTACTTTTGCTGCAGCGATTATAACGATATTTGGTTTTTCTTTTTCAAAAAACTTTTCAACTTCACTTTGCTTTATTAAATCAAGCTCCCGGGAAGATCTAAACAGAATTTTCTTATAATTCTTTTTTTGCAATTCACGATGTATAGCAGAACCGACCATTCCGTTATGCCCCGCAATATAAATTTTCTTATCAAGAATATTATCTGACATTTTTACAAGCCATAATAAATTGATAAATATCCTTCTGTTAAATCACTATCTATAAAACTCTTATCAGCCTGTTCAGAAGAAGAATTCATAAATTGCAATTCGCCTCTGATAAAAAATTCGTGAATGAATTCATAACCAATAGATAAACCAAAATAAGAATAATCTGTCCGCAGTCCAAAAAGGAATGGAGGCTGAGGTTGCTGGGTTTGCTGTTGTATTGCATTTCCTGCCTCACCTTTACGGATGTACTGCACCCAAATAGTTGCCTGCAAACCTCTTATAAACCTGTACTTTAATGAAGCATAAACCTGATCGGCATTATTACCAATCCAATGTCCAAGTGTGTAAGAAGCATTTTCGTAAGTAGTCGTTGGAACATAGTGAGCATAAACAAATGGATAAATCTTTGTGTATTCTAAAGTGATTTTTAAATTGCTTATAGGAAGATCAACAACCGAACTGCCAAGACTAAAACCAAGTTGGTTTCTCTGTTTTGCTGCATCAAAAATACCGTTGAGTGTAATTTCATCTATAAATAAAGTGCTGTAAAGATGTGTATTTTTTAAATGATCTCTCGAACTAACAGCAAAGAAGAATTGTGCATTTGAACCAGCAGCATTAAAATGCCTGCTTATATAATGATCTGCGAGACGGAAAAACATGAAAGGCATAAGGTAGAGAACTTCTATCTTATCGCTGTAAACAATTGATTCACCTAATGAAATACTTAATCCTTTTAAAGGAAGAATTGTAAGAGTATGAGAAGCAAGATATTTTTCCCTGAAATGGAATCTTTCATTCCCGGCTGATGTTAAATAAATATCACTTGAATCAATAACATCGGAGGAAAGCCAGGCATGGATGTAATCAAAACTCAACCAACGAACAGGATGAATATTTAATCTTATAAAAGGAAACGAAGGAGATTTTTTTGATAAGACTAACTTCCCCCCTTCTCCATAACCCCACTCAAAAAAATCTTTACCAATTGTGAAGTTACCCCAGTACCAATTTGCAGAAATGGAGGTTTTCACTTCACTATATTCCATTTTATTTTCGCTATAGTTATAAATATTGAAATTGGTTCTCGCATTTACGCCAGTAACTGGTGTAAATTGTTTAAACTTGTCTATTGTTTTCCCGCTTTCAGTATTGTCCCGAAAGTCAAAACTGAAACCAATATAATCATTCACATAACCGTAAAGATTAATTCCGTTCCAGAAATGAGTTAGTGATTCACCATCTCTTATACCGGCTTTTACTCCAAGAATTGGACTTATGTTAAGCTTAAATAAATCATCATTATAGAAGAAAACCCTGGATCTTTCTTTACTATCCTTTTGAAAAAACCCAATCTTTTTTGAAAGCAAATCTCCTTTTATAAAGCTTAACTCATTTGAATAATCACTTTTATAAAACTCAAGCTCTTCTTCTTCAAGTGAGGTAAGACATTTTTTGCATTCAGATTCAAGAAGCTTTTCAGCAATATATTTTCTTGGTAAAGGTTTCACCTGATCATTAAATTCAATAATACCTTTCTGAGCAAGGCGGCTGAGAAATTCATACACATCTTTATGAAGAGGTTCATATACAATTTGTGATTTTACTTCTGATAGGAAAATTAAAAGGATAAAAGAGAAAATATATTTCATAAATATGTTTATCTTTTTATAAACTCACTGATCTTTTCAACAACAAAATTAATCTGGTCATCGTTAAGCTCGGGATAAATTGGAAGTGCTAATGTTGTTTCTGCCAGACTCTCGGAAACCGGGAAATCACCTTTCTTATAACCGAGGTTTGAAAAACATTCCTGCAGGTGAAAAGGAACCGGGTAGTATATTTCTGTTGCTATTTCATTCTTTGCAAGGAATTCTTTCAGCTCATTTCTTTTTTCAACTCTTATTATATACTGGTTATAAATATGATAATTAACAACCGCAGAAGTTTTATAAACCGCTTCAGGGATTAGAACTCTATTTTTATTATCAAAAAATAATTTCCCTTCTGCTTCAGATAATCCTGATTCAATAAAAAGCTTTCGATAAAGCTTAGCATTTTTTCTTCTTGATGCTGACCAAGAGTTCAAATGAGGAAGTTTAACATTTATAACAGCAGCCTGAATAGCATCAAGCCGGAAGTTACCGCCGATTATTTTATGATAATATTTTTGCTGTCCGCCGTGAACTCTGAGAATAAAAAGTTTTTCCGCCAGCTCTTTGTTGTTCGTGGTTACCATGCCTCCATCTCCAAAACAACCAAGATTTTTACTCGGGAAAAATGAGAAGCATCCGATATCGCCTATTGTTCCAGCAAATTTTCCATCTTTGTATTGAACACCAATTGCCTGAGCTGCATCTTCTATTACTTTTATTTTATGCTGAGAGGCGATTTGCATTATTGAATCCATATCACAGCTCTGGCCGTAAAGATGTACGGGAATAACTGCTTTTGTTCGGGAAGTAATTTTATTTTTAAAATCTTTCCGATCAATATTAAACGTTACAGGATCAACATCTGTAAAAACAGGTTTTGCATTTAACCTGCTTATAACTCCGGCAGTTGCAAAGAAAGAGTATGTTGGAACTATAACTTCATCACCCGGCTTAATATCAATTGCCATAAGAGCAATTAATAAAGCATCTGTACCCGAAGAAACTCCAATTGCATAATTGCAATTAAGATATTCCGAAATGTTTTTCTCCATTTTTTCTACTTCGGGACCAAGAATGAAGTACTGTGATTCTGCAACTTTGAGGATTGCTTTATCAAGTTCTTTTTTTAGCAATTTGTATTGAGGTTTAAGATCTAAAAGAGGGACTTTCAATTTACTTTTCCTAATTAACGAGAAATATACAATGGGATTATGAGAAAATGAGATGATGAGATTATGTGTTGATGATATTTCATCTCATCTCATCACTCATATTTCACAAAATAAAATCCTTATCTATATCTTTAAATAATTTTGCTTTATAGTCTTTATCAGATACAACAGGATTCTCAACTTTCCAATCTATATTAAGAGCAGGATCATTAAAGAGAATTGCCCTTTCATCATTTTTACTGTAATAAGCTGTGCATCTGTACATAAAAACTGCTTCATCGGATAAAACTGAAAAGCCATGTGCAAATCCCGGCGGCATCCAGATCATAGTATGATTCTGATCCGAGAGTTCCTGGGAATAATACCTGCCAAATGTGGGTGAGTTAAACCTGATATCAAGGGCAACATCTCTTATCCTGCCAGAAATAACCTGGCAAAGTTTGCCTTGTGCATTATTCCCAACCTGGTAATGTAATCCCCTGATAGTATTCTTTTTAGATTTTGAAATATTGTCCTGGGCAAATTCTACTTTAATTCCAAAATCTTTTAAAAGATCTGCCCTGAAAGCTTCATAAAAATAACCGCGTTCATCAGTGAATACTTTTGGATGAATTACAAGAAGTCCATCGAACCCGGTTTTAATAATTTCCATCAGACTTCTTTCAAAATCTTTTCAAGATATTCCCTGTAAAGAGAAGAAGGAATTGACTGGATTAATTTCTCAAAGTCAGGACGGTCAATAAATCCCATATTAAAAGCTATCTCTTCAAGACAAGCTACTTTCAATCCCTGCCTGTCTTCAATAACGCCAAAAAAGTTTGATGCCTGCAGAAGAGCTTCCGGAGTTCCGGTATCAAGCCAGGCTACACCACGACCTATGCGAATTACCTGCAGTTTACCATGGTTAAGATATTCCCTGTTCACATCTGTTATTTCTAATTCACCTCTTGCAGATGGTTTAAGATTCCTGGCTATCTCACATACTTCATTATTATAGATGTATAAGCCGGGTACAGCAAATTGTGATTTGGGATTTTTCGGTTTCTCTTCAATTGAACGTGCTTTACCTTCATCATCAAACTCAACAATTCCATAACGTTGAGGGTCTTGTACACGGTATCCGAATATTGTAGCTCCTTTATTTTTTTCTAAC
>CAYNUV010000223.1:0-5586 GCA_964400245.1 uncultured Ignavibacteriaceae bacterium | reverse complement strand
TGCGTCGTTAACAGTAATTTCCTGTACAAACTCCAGAGCTTTATTGCCTGAAACAAAAACTTCGCCCATATGCGAAACATCAAACACACCAACTGAATTTCTTACAGCTTTATGCTCTGCAATTATAGATGAATATTGAATCGGCATTTCAAAACCTGCAAATTCAACTATTTTCGCTCCAAGATTTTTATGTATGTTATAAAATTTTGTTCTTTTCATTTATTTCTGAATTAACCTAATTCGAATGTAACTTCTTTACCTGTTTTCTTTGAAATGAATTTAAATTTATCGGGAGGCATAGAATCATCAGTCTGGACTTTTAATGTTATAAAATATTTAAACCGCAATTTCGTAATAGTTTTGGGAAATCCTTCCTTTAATTTATCTGCAATTATAGAATGGCATTTAACTATAAATGATCTTTCTTTAGTCTGCCGTTTAATTTTTTTGATTAAATCTTCAAGGTCATAAATAATGTGCGAGTGCTTGGTTAATAATCCCGTTCCTAAGCAATAGGGACAAACCTCTTTCATTGCCTGCATAATGTTTTGTCTTATTCTTTGCCGGGTAATCTGTATAACGCCAAAATCAGACATAGGCAATACAGAAACTTTTGCCCGGTCTTTCCGAAATTCCTTCTTCAGTTCATCATAAACTTTTTTCCTGTTTCTTTCATCTTCAAGATCAATAAAATCTATTACGATTATTCCGCCAATATCTCTAAGGCGTAATTGTCTTGCAATCTCTCTTGATGCTTCAAGATCAGTCCTCAAGGAATTTTGTTCCTGTTCTTTACTCTTTGCATATCTTCCGCTGTTAACATCTATAACAACCATTGCTTCTGTATGTTCAATGATAAGATAGCCGCCGCTTGGCAATGGTACTTTTCTTCCCATCAGCATTTTTATTTGCTCTTCAATTTTGAATGCATCGAAAATTGAATCTGAAGAGCGGAAATTTTCTATTTTATCTGAAGCATCGGGCTGAACAATTTGGACATAATTCTTTATTTGCCTGAATAATTTTTTTGAATCAATGAATACCCGTGATACATCTGCTGTGAACAGATCCCGGATAACACTCGATGTTGTATTAAGATCCTGGTAAATAAGCGATGGCGGTTCTTCAGATTTTGCAGTAGTTTCAATATCAGCCCAGGTTTTCATAAGGTTGTTAAGATCTTCATGAAGAGCATTTTCCGTCTGATTCCTGGCAACAGTTCTGATTATCAATCCGTAATTTTGGGGGATTATGCCTCTTGCTAAATGGCGTAATCTTCTTCTTTCCCTGAAATCATTTATTCTTTTTGAGATACCAACTTTGTTATCGAAAGGAAGAAGAACACAAAACCTTCCGGGCAGAGATATAGAAGAAGTTACTCTGACACCTTTGTTGTTAACAGGTTCTTTTATAATCTGAACAAGAATATTTTCTCCCTTACTTAGTTTGGGAGTAGAAATTTGTTCCCTGTTTTGTATTACCTGTTTATTCTGGGGAGTTCCCTGTGAGTTGGTTTGAGTGCCGTTTGAACTATCTTCTTCATCGTCATCAACATCGGAATCATCCTCTCCAAGCATTTCCTGGAATTGATGAGTTCGCTCACCAATATCTGAAAAGTGGAGGAACGCATCATGCTTCATTCCTATATCAACAAACGCTGCACGAATTCCCGGGAGAACTCTTGCTACCTTCCCAAGGTAAATATCCCCCACCATGCGGCGGTTTTCAGGATAATCGACGAAAAAGTCTACTAAGTTTCCGTCTTCTGTTATTGCAACTCTGGTTTGGGTTGATGAGGAGTTTATTATAATTTCTTTTGCCATAAAGAACAAGCTCTTTAATTGAAATAATAGATTTCAATAATAAATTTTTTACAGGAATGCTTTCACCGGAAAGGGATTTATCCTCTGCGGGCAGAATTATCCCGCAAACAGTAAGGAAAGAAAAATATAAAATGAATTCTTCCACAGCTAACAACTTCCTTATTAACTAAACTTAATTATGATAAAAATCACTCCGTAACGGCACTTTTTTCTTCTTTAGGTTCTTTTGTACTTCCGTTATCCTTAAGAAGCTCTCTTCTGCTTAAAGAGAACTTACCGTTTTCAATCTTTATAAGTTTTACTGTAACTTTATCTCCTTCTTTAAAATAATCAGAAACTTTTGCTACACGTTTATTATCTATCTGGGAAATATGCAGCAGCCCTTCCTTGCCAGGAATTATTTCTACGAATGCACCAAAATCCATTATCTTTGTTACAACACCATCATAGATTTCGCCAACCTCAGGTGTTGCTGTCATTCTCTTAATATACTCTTTACACTTTGCTGCATTTTCCTTATTGGGAGATGCAATATTAATTGTTCCGTCATCATCAATATTAATATCCACACCAAACCGTCTCTGCATTCCCTGTATAGTTTTTCCACCGGGACCAATGATTAATCCAATCTGGTCGGTTTCAACTTTCATTGTTAGTAATCTTGGTGCATAAGGTGATAGATTTTCTCTTGGGGTATCTAATGCTTTGTTCATAATTCCAAGAATATACAAGCGTCCTTCTTTGGCTTGCTGAAGTGCTTTCTCCATAATCTCAAAAGAGATTCCTTTTATTTTAATATCCATCTGGAAAGCAGTAATACCATCATTTGTTCCTGCAACTTTAAAATCCATATCACCAAGATGATCTTCATTCCCAAGAATGTCTGAAAGAATTGCATAACGTTCACCTTCTTTAACAAGTCCCATTGCAATTCCTGCAACTGCTTTTTTAACTGGAACTCCTGCATCCATTAACGCAAGCGAACCGGCACATACTGTAGCCATAGAAGATGAACCATTTGATTCAAGAATATCCGATATTATTCTGACAGTGTAAGGGAAAATTGATTCTTCCGGGAAAACCATTTTTAAAGATCTCTCAGCAAGATTACCATGACCAATTTCTCTTCTGCCGACTCCCATCATTCTGCCAACCTCACCAACACTGAAAGGCGGAAAATTATAATGAAGCATAAACTTCTTTGTATATTCTTCAATCAAACCATCAACAGTCTGCTCATCATTCTTTGTACCGAGAGTAACTGTAGTTAAGCTTTGGGTTTCGCCCCTTGTAAAAAGAGCAGAACCATGAGTTCTTGGCAACAACGATGTTTCGATTGTAATAGGACGAACTTGTGTTGTGTTTCTTCCATCCAATCTGATTCCGTCAGTAAGAATTCTTTCACGCATCAAATCTTTTTCAAGATCGTGAAGAATTTCTGATACTACTTTTTCCTGCTTAGGATATTTTTCTGCAAGAGATTTCTGAACAAACTCTGCAAGCTCTTTATTTCTTTTGCTTCTTTCTTCTTTTGCCAGGATTGCATAAACAATTTCTTTCAATTTATTTAAAGCTAGATTGTACACATCCTTTTTCAGATTTTCATCTATAGAAGAAACTGCAACTTCCATTTTCTGTTTATGAACTTCCTGAACAAGTTCCAACTGCAATTGAACAAGTTTTTTAATCTCTACCTGGGCAAACTTTAATGCAGCAAGCATTTCATCTTCACTTATTTCCTTTGCTTCCCCTTCAACCATGAATATTGAATCGGAAGTTCCGGCAACAATAAGTTCAATATCACTTTCTTGAATTTGCTGATGTGTTGGATTTGCTACCAGCTCACCATTAATTCTACCAACACGAACTTCCCCAATCGGCCCTTCAAAAGGAATGTCCGATATTGATAATGCTGCCGAGGCACCAGTTGCTGCAAGTATATCGGCGTCATTTTCTCCATCATAAGAAAATACAAGAGCAATTACCTGGGTTTCATTCTTAAAATCTTTTGGAAAGAGCGGCCTGATGGGACGATCAACTAATCGTGCACTTAAGATTTCTTTTTCGGTAGGTCTTCCTTCCCGTTTAATATATCCACCGGGAAACTTACCAGCAGCAGATGTTTTTTCCCTGTACTCAACCTGTAAGGGGAAGTAATCAATTCCCTCCGGAACATTTTCAGCGGCAACTGCCGTAACAAGAACCATTGTATCACCGCATCTGACCATTACCGAGCCACCGGCTTGTTTTGCAAATCTCCCTGTCTCAATAGAAACTTTTTTCCCCCCTATTTCAACTTCTTTAATAATCATTCTAAATCCTCTTTACTTTCTTATATTCAATTCTTTAATTATTTCTCTGTACCTACTAATGTCTTTTTTCATTAAGTAATCAAGAAGCCTTCTTCTTTTACCAACCATCATCATCAAGCCTCTTCTTGAGTGATGATCTTTCATGTGTTTGTTAAAATGATCTGTGAGATCATTAATTCTTTTTGTTAACAAAGCGATCTGAACTTCAGATTGTCCGGTATTCTTTTCTTCTTTACCAAACTTCTTAACTATTTCGAGCTTTTCTTCTTTGGTCATTTAGTCATCCTATTTTGTTATACAATATAAACCCAGACGCATCCGGGATTAATTAACTGATTTACTTAAAACTTTTAAACCTTCTTCTTTGTCTTTATTCATTTGTGTTACCAATGCATCAACCGATGCGAATTTTTCTTCTCCTCTCAATCTTTCAACAACATTTACCGTTACATACTCATCATAAATATCTTCATCAAAATCATATATATAAACTTCGGGGATAATATTTCCTTCATTGTAGAATGTTGGCCTTCTGCCGATACTTAATAATCCGAAATGCTTATTGCCGTTCACAAGAAACTCAACTACATAAATACCCAACGCCGGCAGAAGCTTGTCTTCATCATCAAGCTGAATGTTTGCGGTTGGAAATCCTAAAGTTCTTCCTCTTTTATCTCCATGAACAACTATACCACTGAAAGAGTAATATCTTCCTAAAAGAGAGTTAGCTGATCGAATATTTCCATCAACCAAAGCTTTTCTTATCTCCGAACTGCTGACAATAACATCATCAATTTTATATTCATTGACTTGCTCAACCAAAAAATTATTGCTCTCTCCCATTCTTACTAAAGTATCTATATCTCCTGATCTTCCTTTTCCAAAATGATGATCATACCCGAGAATAATTTCTTTCAAACCAATTCCATTTAATATATAATCTGAAAAGAATTTTTCAGCAGACTGCTGGGAAAATTCTTTTGTAAAATTAATTATCAATAAATTTTCAATCCCTAAGTTTTTTACTATTTCTTTTTTCTCTTTTACTGTAGTCAGGATTTTAATACCGGAATTACCAAGAACTTTCCTTGGATGAGGATTAAATGTAACAAGAAAACTTCTGGCTCCATATTCCGATGACTTTTCATTAACTTTTTCAATTATTCTCTGGTGACCCAGGTGAACTCCATCAAAAGTTCCGATAGTTAAAACAGTATTTCTATATTTTTTTACAGAAAACAGGTCATTAAAAACTTGCATAATCCGGTTATTTGGGGTACAATAGCCGGTAAATATAATTGATTTACCCCTTAAAGTGAAATTGATTGATGATTGTAAACCAATAAACTAATTCATCATCTTTAAAGAGTATTTTTCAACAAACTCATCAACTGATATGGCATCTTTTACAGAATAATTCCCTATTTTCGTTCTTCTTAATGAACTTAGCA
>CAYNUV010000222.1:0-5588 GCA_964400245.1 uncultured Ignavibacteriaceae bacterium | reverse complement strand
TCAAGGTAGATGAATTCAAGGCTATCAACAGAACTTTGCGGAAATATTGGAAGAGCGAGCAAAAGAAAAATAAATAATAAGTATTCTGTTTTTCTTTTCATCAATTTCTGAATGTTAAAGAATATAATTTAGAAATACTATTCGGATCAGAACTACTACCGGAATAAGTTGAAACTCTCCAATAATAAACTTTGTTAACCTGTATTGACGGAGGATTAAAATTAATTCTCAATGTATCGTTTATAATTGATGATGAAACAGTTGTATTCCATATTTCATCAAAAAATTTATTTGTCTGAAGTCCGATTCTATAAGTCGCGGGAACATCTATTGCGGTAATAATAAACTCATTAAAGAATTCTACTGTTGCATTATCAGCAGGAAAAATCACTTCCGGTATTTCAAGAATAAGATCATTCACTTCACTGGTTTCATTACTCAATAATCCGCCTTTATCTTTTGCTTTTATTTTGTAATAATAATTTAAATAGAATTCGAGGTTTAATGTGTCTGTAAAATCGGCTCTGTTTGTAAAACCAATTAAGGTTGTGCTGTCTGCTGTAAATCCTGTTGAAGTGCTTCTGTAAATATTATAACCGGCAATATCTGTCTCTTCATTCTGAGTCCAGTTGATGTAAACAGAAATGTCTTCCTCCCAGTTTCTTGCATTTATTTCAACACCAAATGGCCTCAAAGGATTGTACCTGTTTATCGGCGTAGCAGAAATCTCATCGGAAAAATCACTCTCCATATCCCATAAATTAATTGCAGTTATTTTATAAAAATAAGTAGTATCGTATTCGAGTGAATCATCGAAGAAGAAATTATCTTCGGCAAAAGCAATAAAAACAGGCTCTGTAAATTCTGTCCTGCGATAAATATTATAACCTGTAATTCCGGGTTCAGCTTTCGATCTCCAGTCAATAATTATTTCACCATCGGATGCATAATAAACTCTTAATCCTGTTGGAACAGCAGGCGGGATTCCCGGATCATCAATCATTTCGGTTGAACGTTCACAGCTAATAAAAAATATTGAGAAGGAAAGAATGAATAATATATTTCTGAATGATTTCAACCGGATAACAGATATTTGAGTTAATATGTAAAATAGAGAGTTTAACTTTTATTTAAAAGTGTAAATATCAATCTATTATATAAAGTCCAAGACAAGGTTTAGGTTAAAATATTAGATAAGAGAAAGTAATCGAAGAATAACAAGGTAGTGTTGTTTAAATTGACTATCAGGCATTTTTTGGATAATTTTGAATCAATAAATAATAAAATTTTCTTATATAATGATCATTGAATATCTGCCCATATTCTTAGTTTTTGGTGTGGCAATAGTTTTTGCAATAGCAACGGTTTTTTCATCAGAAATATTTGGTCCCCAAAGGCCAAATGCAGAAAAACTCTCAACTTATGAAAGCGGAATGAAACCAGTCGGATCTACGAGTGAGAGAGTTTCGATAAAATATTATTTAATAGGAATGTTTTTTATAATTTTTGATCTGGAAGTTGTATTCATTTATCCGTGGGCGGTTCAGTTCAAAAAGTTATTTAATGAAATTGGAATTTCTGTTTTTATTTCGATGTTTATTTTCCTGGTGGTGCTTGAGTTAGGATATTTATATGCATATAAAAAAGGTGGTTTTAAATGGGATTAGAAGCCAGGTTTAAACAGGATGGATTTTTTACTTCAACTATAGATGCATTAGTTTCATGGTCAAGGAAAAGTGCTGTATGGCCAATGCCTATGGGAATTTCCTGCTGTGCAATTGAAATGATGGCAGCAGGCGATCCGAAATATGACATTGCAAGATTTGGTTCTGAAGTAATGAGATTTACTCCGCGCCAATCAGATTGTATGATTGTAGCAGGAACAGTTACTTTTAAAATGTCGCACGTTGTCAGAAAAATTTACGATCAGATGCCAGATCCGAAATGGGTTATTGCAATGGGGGCTTGCACTTCTTCCGGTGGAATGTACAGATCATATTCAGTTGTGCAGGGAATAGATCAATTTATGCCGGTAGATATTTATCTTGCTGGTTGTCCTCCACGTCCAGATAATCTTTTAAACGCACTTATGCAGATTCAGGAAAAAATCGGTAGGACACGAGCAAGAGATTTCCAGGACAAACCATTTCCACATTTACCTGTTATACAAAATAATTAATTATGGAATTGAAAGAATTGGTCAGTCAGAAACTTAAGGATAACTTTCCTGAAGTTGATTTTGAAATTACAGATTATAAAAACCAGTTAGCTATTTCATTTGATAAAAAAAATATTGTCAGAGTATCTACATTTCTAAAAGATGATGGAGATCTTCAATTTAAATTGTGTGAAGATGTAACAGCGGTTGACTGGGCGAGAAGAAAAAACAGGTTTACCGTTGTATATCATATCTTTTCTTTAAAATTAAATTCCAGAGTTCGTTTAAAATCTGATGTTGATGAATCTGAATTAAGTATAGATTCAGTCACCTCCGTTTGGAAAACTGCTGATTGGCATGAACGCGAGACTTACGATATGTATGGAATTAAATTTAACAATCATCCTGATTTAAGAAGAATGTATATGCCTGAAGAGTTTGAGTATTATCCTTTAAGAAAAGATTTCCCGTTGATGGGTATTCCCGGTTCTTTATCTTTACCAAAGAAAGAAAATTGATTTCGTATGGAGAAGATTACATCAAGAGAAGAAGTTCCGACTAAAATCCTGCAGGCACTTTTAAACCAGGAAACTGATATTACAATTGATAATGCTCTTGAGAATGAGATGATTCTTAATATGGGTCCTCAGCATCCTGCAACTCATGGTGTTTTAAGATTACTTCTCAGGCTTGATGGTGAAACAGTAATGGCATGTGTTCCTGAACTTGGCTATCTCCACAGGGGATATGAAAAGATGGCGGAGAACATGAGCTACTATGAATTTATTCCTCACACCGACAGGCTTGATTATCTTTCTCCATTGGCTAATAATGTTGCCTGGGCAATGGCTGTAGAAAAGCTTGGCGGAATAGTAGTTCCTGCCCGTGCACAATATATAAGGATGATAATTTCGGAAATGGCAAGGATCGCTTCTCACCTTGTAGCAATTGGTGCTCTTGCTATGGATGTTGGGGCATTAACTGTTTTTTTGTGGACTTTAAGAGAGCGTGAAAAGATTCTTGATATTTGGGATATACTTTGCGGTGCCCGTTTTACAAACAGTTATACACGCATTGGAGGTCTTGCCAATGATGCTCAACCTGAAGCACTTGCTAAAGTAAAATGGTTTATTGAACAGTTTGAAGAAAATATGGATGAATGTGAAAAGCTTTTAAATTCGAATCGTATTTTTGTAGAAAGATTGGATGGAGTTGGTGTAATCTCTGCCGATGATGCAATTCAAATTGGTTTTACAGGGCCAAATCTCAGGGGAAGCGGAGTTGAATTTGATCTTAGAAGAGCAACACCTTATATGTTTTACAATGAAATAGATTTTAAAATTCCTGTTTATAAGGAAGGTGATTGTTTATCAAGATATTTTGTAAGAGCTGATGAAACAAGAGAGAGTGTAAAAATAATCCGGCAGATACTTGATAAAATGCCGCAAGGGGAAATAATGGCAAACAATCCTAAAAGAGTTCTTCCAAAAAAGACAGAGATATATTCAAAGATGGAAGAGCTAATTCATGATTTTATGATTGTAAATTTTGGAATAAATCCTCCGGTTGGAGAAATTTATAGTGCAGTTGAAAACCCAAAAGGAGAACTTGGTTTTTATATGGTTAGTAACGGTGAGGGCCATCCCTGGAAATGTAAAATCAGATCTCCTTCGATGGTTAACCTTCAGGCATTACCAATGCTTGTAAAAGGACATATGATCTCAGATGTTGTTGCAATTATAGGAAGCATCGATCCGGTTATGGGAGAAGCTGACAAGTAAACAAGTTCAAGAGTAAGCCTGCCCCGATGACAATCGGGGTTCAAGTTCAAAAAGAAGTCAAAAATCAAAAGATGGAATTTAAGTTTACAGAAGAAAATCTTAAGAGAATAGAAAACGAGATAAGGAAATATCCTGTTAAACAGCCTGCTGTTATGGCTGCTTTATGGATTGCTCAGGAACAGAATGGCTGGATATCAGGAGAAGTAATGAAAGAAGTTGCTTCGGTTCTCGATATGACCACTGAAGATGTATTGGGAATTGTAACCTTCTACACAATGTATCACCAAAAACCAATGGGGAAGTATCATATACAGGTTTGTACAAATGTTTCTTGTTTGCTTCGCGGCGGATATGAAATCTTTAAACAGGTAAAACAAAAATTAAATATCGATAATCTGCAGGTTACCGGGGATAAAATATTTTCTCTTGAAGAAGTTGAATGTATGGGCTCCTGTGGTACTGCACCAATGATTGCTGTTAATGAAGATTATTATGAAAATCTTGATACTGCCAAAACAGAGCAGCTTCTGAATTCGCTGAAAGACAGGAATTAATGGAAAAGATAGTTCTCCCTGATATAAAAGATCTTCATTTAATTGATGTTTATTTTTCCAACGGGGGATTTACTGCTGCTAAAAAAGCATTTGGGCAAACTCCGGATGAGATAATTGATCAGGTTAAAAAATCAGGTTTGCGTGGAAGAGGGGGTGCTGCTTTCTCTGCCGGTTTGAAGTGGAGCTTTATGCCCAAGGTTACCAATAAACCAAAATATCTTTGTATTAATGGAGATGAAAGTGAGCCGGGTTCTTTCAAGGACAGGCAAATCTTTGAAGACAATCCTCATCAGCTTATTGAAGGAATTTTAATTACCTGCTATGCGATTGGTGCAAAAACAGCTTACGTTTATATCCGTGGCGAATACCATAAATGGATTAATCTTTTCAGCAAAGCTTTAGCTGATGCTTATGATAAAGGATATGTTGGCGAAAAGATGAAGCAAACATTCGGTACCGATTTCTTCTGTGATATTTTTGTACACAAAGGTGCAGGAGCTTACATCTGTGGCGAAGAATCATCATTAATGAATTCTCTTGAAGGTAAGAGAGGATATCCAAGAATAAAGCCGCCTTTTCCTGCACAGAATGGTTTATGGGGTTGCCCAACTACAATTAATAATGTTGAAACTATTGCAAACATTCCCCAGATAATTAATAAAGGTTGGGAATGGTTTTCTTTGATCGGGGAACCCAAACACCCCGGAACGATTTTGTATGGCTTAAGCGGACACATAAATAATCCCGGTGTATATGAATTGCCTTCTGGTACTTTGCTTACTGATTTAATTTACAAATATGGAGGTGGAGTTCCCGGCAATAAAAAAGTTTTATGTGTAATTCCCGGCGGTTCATCAATGCCTCCTTTAAGAGGGGATCAGATCGAAGGTGTAAAGATGGATGCAGAATCACTTAAAATTGTTGGTTCTGCAATTGGTACTGCAGGTGTAATGGTGATGGATGAGGATACTGATCTTGTAAAAGTTTTAGCAAGGATAGCTAAATTTTATTACCACGAAAGCTGCGGACAATGTACTCCTTGCCGCGAAGGAAAGGGCTGGCTGTTAAAAATACTTAACAGAATTTTAGCTGGCA
>CAYNUV010000221.1:0-5619 GCA_964400245.1 uncultured Ignavibacteriaceae bacterium | reverse complement strand
ACTTATAATATTTTTGCTGAAAATCTGAAGAACATTCCTGATGATGCAAGAAGAACCTATCTCGTTCATTCTGTTAAAAAGGGTGAAACGATTACAAAAATCGCCAACAAGTATGGAATTACAAAACAGGATCTTGCGGATGCAAATAATATTACAATCAAAACAAAACTTTATGCGGGGGTTGAATTAAAAATTCCAATTGTAAATCCTTATGATAATAACTTTGCACTTAATACAAACACAGAAACTGCTAATGATGATGGTGAATATATTTCTCCCTACCTCAATCTTAATAAGGACAATCCTATTGTGGATGGTGAGGAACAGACTGAAGAAAACATTATTGTAAGCTCAAATGATAATCCTGAAACAACAATTGATAATTCAGAAACAACATCAGATAATACTGCCGTTATTCCTGAAGGTATGGTTTCGGTTAATTATCATGTTAAAAAGAATGAGAGCTTGCTTGGTATTGCCGATCTCTTTAATACAAGGGTAAGTGATTTACGAAACTGGAATAATATTCCTTATACAAGTACTATAAAAGTAGGACAAAATCTGGTGGTCTATATTCCCGAAGATAAAAAAGAATTTTATACAAGCCTTGATACACAATCACCTATTGAAAAAACAACCACTACTCAGACAACTGTTGAGAAAAACACAACATCATTTGTTTATCATAGGATCAGAAGAGGTGAAACTTTAAGCTCAATCGCAAACAAGTATAATATTTCGCTAAATTCATTAAAAGAATGGAATGACTTATCTGGTAATAAAATATATTCCGGCAGAAAACTGAAAATATTTACAGATAAATCACCTGAGTATTATGCTTCAAACAATGAAGTATCAACAAACAAAACTACATTATTTCGATATCGTGTTAAAAGAGGCGATACAATGAGCGGACTTGCAGAAAAGTTTGGTGTTTCTTCTGCAATGATTAAAAAATGGAATGGTATATCCGACAATAAATTAATTGCCGGAAAAACAATAAAAATTTATACATATGAAACCACTACTTCTTTAGGTGATAATACAACTAAAACATCTTCAAACGTTGTTTACCATAAAATAAAAACCGGGGAAACTATCGGCCAGATTGCTGAACTTTACAGGGTTTCTTCATCAAACATAAGAAAATGGAATGGATTAAAGAGCAATAAAATACTTGCAGGGAAAACATTAAAAATCTTTTCGGATACTAATGTTTACGATATTCCTGAAACAAAAAAATCAACTGTAAAAACAGGCAAGACTTATACAGTTAAAAATGGCGATACACTTTATTCAATTTCTAAACAGCATAATTTGTCAGTTGCAAAACTCAAGAGCATTAATTCATTATCAGAAAATAAAATAGTTGTAGGCCAAGTTCTTAAAGTTGATTAATTCATAGATTTTATTTTTCTTAAACATAGTTCTTAAAAATATTTTTTAATTAGCCGTTAGGGGTGTTAACCCGAATATTCGGGATAACTGAGATTAAACCCTAAAACCTGATCTGGATAATACCAGCGTAGGGAAACGGGCTAAAGAATGATTGATAATCCTTAGCCGTTTCTCCGAAGTAGTCCTTCGGACATTAACGGCATTTTTATTTTAGGAGGGTAAGGTGAAATATCTAATCATTCTTTTTTTCATTTTAAATGGATTTATTATTGCTCAGAATACAATCAGAGGAAGAGTTTTAGATTCAGAGACCGGTAAACCTTTATTTAAAGCAAATATTTTTATCAAGGATGCTGAATCGAAAGGTACTTCAAGCGTTGAAGCAGGTAATTTTATTTTGGAGAATGTTTTACCAGGAAATATTCTTGTAATAAGTTATGTTGGTTATCTCACTGAAGAATATCTTCTCACAAAAAAAGATTTTGAATCACCTGTATTTATAAAACTTCTTTCACAAATAATTCCTTCTCAAACAGTTCTTATTGAAGGAAGTGTTGGCAAAGAAGGGATTACGCCAATCACTTTTAATAAAATTAAAAGAAAAGAAATAGAAGAAAATTATACTGTTCAGGATATCCCCAGCTATCTTAGTTCTTTGCCATCAACAACTTTTTACTCTGAAGGTGGAAATGGAATTGGATACAATTACCTTAGTATTCGTGGATTTGACCAGAGAAGAATTACAGTTTCTATAAATGGCATTCCTCAGAATGATCCCGAAGATCATAATGTTTACTGGCTTGATTTTCCTGATCTTCTAGCGAGTACAGAATTTATCCAGGTTCAAAGAGGAGCTGGGAGTGGAGTCCTTGGTTATCCTGCAATTGGCGGTTCAATAAATATTATCACTTCTGTTTTTTCTAACAAACCTAAAACAGAGGTTTCAGCTTCATTCGGAAGTTACAATACAAGAAAATATTCAGCAGCATTTTCAAGTGGATTGATTGGAGATAAATATTCTATTTATGCTAAGCTCGGACAAATATTATCAAGCGGTTACAGAAATAATTCCTGGGTGAAATTTAACTCTTATCACATTTCTGCTGTCAGATATGATGATGATCTTACAACACAAATTAATTTATTTGGCGGACCGATTGAAGATGGTTTAGCTTATACGGGTTTACCAAAATTTACAATTAAAGACAGAGAATTAAGAAAAGAAAACTATTCTTATTGGGAAGCTGACGAATCCGGTTATACTTTTACCGTTTTAAGAAGACCTGTCGAGATAGAAAATTTTTCTCAGCCACATTATGAACTTCTAAATGAGTATAAATTAAATAATGATATAACAATTAACTCTGCGCTTTTTCTTGTTGAAGGAGATGGATATTTTGACTTTGATGGATCGTGGGCTGATACTTCTTATTTAAGGCTTACAAATGAATTCGGCTTTAATCCAACTCAAAATCCTGGTAATGTACTTATCAGGGCTAAAGTAGAAAATACTCAATATGGCTGGATTCCAAGAATGAGTATTAAACATACTAATGGAGAATTTATTGCAGGTGGTGAATTTCGTTTTCATAAATCAAATCACTGGGGAGCAATTAATTATGGAGAAAATCTTCCTGAAGGGTTAACAAAGGATTACTACTATTATTTCTATAATGGTAGTAAAAATATTATCGGTGGATTTATTCATGAATCGTATAAGTTAAATGATAAAATAAATCTTCTTGGCGAGTTACAGGTTGCATATCATAAATACAGAATTTACAATGAAAAATATGTAGGGACAGAGTTTACAATTGATGATATCTTTTTTAATCCGAGAGCAGGAATAAATTATTCATTATCTCCTTATCAGAATATTTATTTTTCATTCGCCAGAGTAACAAGGGAACCCCGTTTAAAAAATTATTATGATGCTGCGGAATCAAGCGGAGGATCTTTGCCACAGTTTGAGTTGAACCCTGATAGTTCTTATAATTTTAACAAACCACTCGTTAAACCTGAAACGATGAATGATATTGAAATAGGAACTTCATTCAATACTGAAAATCTGAATGTTTCTTTAAATTATTTCTACATGCTTTTTAATGATGAGATAGTAACAAACGGACAGGTTGACAGGTTTGGACAGCCAGTTACAGGAAATGTTGATAAAACAATTCACCAGGGAGTTGAAGTTTCTGTAATTGCAAAACCTTTTGATTACTTAGAAATATTTGGTAATACCACTTATAGTAGAAATACAATTAATGAAGGAAACGCTTTTGTTGAATACTATGTAACCGAAGATTCAACCGCAATAACAAGCTTAAATTTAAACGGAAACAGGATCAGCGGTTTCCCTGATTTTCTCACAAACTTTGGTATCACTTTCAGGTATCAAGGTTTATATTTAAGATTAACAGGGAAGTATGTTGGAGATTTTTATTCAGATAACTATGATGAAAACCTGTCTAATTACTTAAACACTTATCCCGGTTTTGAAAATTATTCTGATAATAAAAATGAAGCCTATTTTGTTTCAGATATTTTTGGAAGTTATGAATTCACTCTGTTCAATGCTCAAACTCCATCTAAAGTTTTTATACAAGTGAATAATATTTTTGATAATTTATATTCAGCTTATGCAATTGGTAAAGAATTTTTCCCGGCTGCAGAAAGAAATTGGATTGCAGGATTACAGCTGGGATTGTGATTACCGTAGCACAGATTATCAATCTGTGCTTTATGTTTTTCTTATTTCACGCACAGACTGATAGTCTGTGCTACGATATTATTTAAATTATAATTAACAACTTCGATTTTAATTTTGAAAAAGTGCATAATATTCGCTAACGGGAAATCATCAAAAAAAAGTGTGATTCAATTCCTTCAAAAGATGAATTACTCAACTCTAATTTGTGCAGATGGTGGAGCTAACCAACTAAAAAAAATCAATTTAACTCCTGATTATATTATTGGTGATCTCGATTCAATAAGCGATTCAACTCTTAAATTCTACAAGGGTAAATCAAAAATAATAAAGCTTAAAAGACAGAATGACACTGATGTTGAGAAATGCCTGAAGTTTGCAATCAAAAATGGTTTTGGTGAAGCAGTATTACTTGGTGTTACAGGCAACCAGCTTGATCATACTTTCTGCAATCTTGGAATAGTTATCAAATTCTTTAAACAAATAAAACTAAAATTAATTGCTGAAAAATCCCTTCTTATTCCTTATTCAGGAATAGTTGAACTCAAAACCTCTCCCGGAGAAATAATTTCATTATATGGCTTTAATAAGAAAACAAAAATTACTTCAACAGGTTTGAAATACCCATTGAAGAACGCTGCTCTTCCTTTCGGTGAAAAAGAAAGTACAAGCAATATTGCTTTATCAAATAAAGTTTTACTTAAAATAAAAGATGGTTTAATTTTCGTAATAAGAAATTTTAAAGCTGCCAAATCAAGTGATCTCTTTTGATTTTTTAGATATTGTAATAATTATTTTTTTCTTTGCTGCCGTAATTGCAATTGGCCTTTGGGCCGGAAGAAAACAAAATAATGAACCAGATGATTATCTTCTTTCAGGAAGAAAAGTAGGATTAAAACTATTTGTTCTTACAACAGTTTCAACCTGGTACGGAGGAATTCTTGGAGTTGGCGAGTTTACTTACAATTATGGAATTGTAAGCTGGTTTACACAAGGATTTCCATATTACATTTTTGCTTTTCTCTTTGCAATCTTTTTCGCAAAGAAAATAAGAAATGCATCGCTGTTTACAATACCGGATAAATTAACAGAGACGTATGGAAAAAGTGTCGGGATGATTTCTGCCGTACTTGTTTTTTTGCTCGTCTCACCTGCTCCATATATTTTGATGACCGCAAATCTTCTCTCTCTTATCTTTGAAATTAATATTGTTTATAGCTTGATCATTGCACTTTTTCTTTCACTCATTTATTTGTTTCAGGGCGGCTATAAATCTGATCTTTATACAGATGCTTTTCAATTCTTTGTAATGTTTGGGGGATTTATCTTACTCTTTGTTTTTTGTTACAACTCACTTGGCGGATTGGATTATTTAACACATACTCTTCCTCCAGATCATTTCAAATTGGATGGAGGAACTTCTGTAACGTTTATTATTGTTTGGTTTTTAATTGCTTCATGGACATTTGCAGATCCCGGCTTTCATCAGAGATGCTATGCTGCAAAAGATG
>CAYNUV010000220.1:0-5626 GCA_964400245.1 uncultured Ignavibacteriaceae bacterium | reverse complement strand
CTGAATCCATCATTTGTTATCAGTGAGAAATCTTCACCCGCCAGCATCTTAATACAATTCATCAAAGCCCTCCCTGTATGATATTTCCTTTCCAAGATTGTACCTTTGGGTTCGGTTCGATAAAAAGGTTCCTTTTCTAAACTGCCCCAATACCAATCACCATATTTATCATCAATTAAATATTTCTTAATGTATTCCCATTGTCGCAGGAAAAACTCGTAATATTTTTTTTCTCCGGGGAAAATTTTTAAGAATAGGCACTTTTTATTTTTAAAGCAAAACTTTCTTCCATTAAGAATTGCTTTATACGAATCGGAATCCCCTTATAATACTTCTCATATATAAGAAGTTAAAATCCTGAAAATGAAAACATTATATAGAATAACAATCAATATAAATGAAAAATGAATCGTGCTTTATGGCATATATATTGTCTCAACTCGCTAAAAAACTCAATTAAATAAAGAAATTAATTATTCGATTTCAGATTTTTACTTTTTATTCAGTTTGATAAGGGAACATTATGAAAGAGTTCATCAATCGGTTTGTTAAGATCTGTCCTAAAACCGGCAGATTCAAGGGTTTCAGATCAGTTCAGGGTTTTTCCCGTTTTATATTACCATTTATCGGACTACTTGCCTTTCTCTGGATAACTCTCAGAGTAATATCAAAACCAAGCAGAATTAATTATCCCTGTGTAAAAGCTGCAATGCCATTTGCTGCAGGGTTCATTCTAAACATAATTATTTTTATAACCTCCGCTTTTGCTTTTGCCAGAATTAAAAATTCTGCTTTTAAAACCCAATTTGTTTTAGCAGCATTGCTTGTAACATTTACGATTGGCGGCAATTTTTCAGATAATAATTCTTATACAATAGCTAATCATAATCCAAATGAGCCTATAGGTGATGCCAAAGGAATTTTCCCCGGTAGAGTTGTTTGGGTTCACAACCCGGATGCAACAAATGAGAATTGCAACCCGAGAACATTTGGCAATTCATGGTTTAATACTGCAAACAATGATCAGTTGGTTATTGATGCAATGGTTTCTGCGGTAATAAGAGATTTAACCGGGCAAGAAAATGATACTGAAGCTTGGGTCGAAATATTTAAATATCACAATAATACCCGTGGTAAAGGTGAAGTTGGTTATGCAGCAGGAGAAAAAATATTTATAAAAATTAATGCAACAAGTGCATGGTCAGGTAACTATAGTACCTCAAATCTTTCGGTCGTAAATAATGCAAACTTTGGAATATCAGAAACATCACCACAAATTATTTTATCAGTATTAAGACAGCTTGTAAATGTAGTTGGTGTCGCTCAGAGTGATATTTATATTGGCGACCCTATGAAACATATTTATAAACATTCCTATGATTTATGGAATGCTGAGTTTCCCGATGTTCATTACATGGATCACGATGGTTATACAAATCTTGGAAGAGAAAAAGTAATTGCCAGCAACATAGCAATTATTAATTATTCAGACGACGGATCAGTTTTACGAACCGGTTCCTGGGATGATGCAAGTTCAGGGGATCCTGTTTATGAAGATTATCTTTATACAGTTTTTGAACAAGCTGAATACATGATTAACGTTCCAATGTTAAAAGGACACAGGCGTGCCGGTATTACAATGTTTGCAAAAAATCATTTTGGTTCTCACACAAGAGTAGATTCAAAACAATTGCACATGGGTTTAGTTGCCCCGGATGAATTCCCTGATACAATAAGAACTGGGTATAACTTGTACAGAGTGCTGGTGGATATAATGGGACATAAACTGCTTGGTGAAAAAAATCTCTTATACCTGATGGATGCTTTATGGGCTACAGATTATGAACTCGATGTTCCGTTAAAGTGGGAAATGACCCCTTTCAATAATGATTATATGTCTTCCATTTTTGCTTCATTAGATCCTGTTGCAATTGAATCCGTTGGTTTTGATTTCTTGCGATCGGAATACAATTCTTTTCCGCAGATGAGAGGAGTAGATGATTATTTGCATCAGGCTGCAGACTCTGTTAACTGGCCTGATGGAATTGTTTATAAACCAAGCGGAGAAAGATTAGGAAGTCTTGGAACTCATGAACACTGGAATAGTTCTACTGAGATGAAATATTCCCGTAACCTAGGGACAGGAGAAGGAATAGAATTAGTTAAGGCAACTGTTCTTTCTGTTGAGAACATCAGTACAGAAGTTCCTTCGGACTTTGTTCTTTATCAGAACTATCCAAATCCATTTAATCCTTTCACAACAATTAATTTTAGTTTGAAAGAAGGAAGCAATATTAAACTTTTTGTTTATGATGTAACAGGAAAGTTAGTTGATGTTATTGTTGATAATGAATTCAAACCTGCCGGGACTTATGAAGTGAAATACAATGCAGAGAAATTATCAAGTGGAGTTTATTTCCTTTTAATGAAAGCTGGTAATTATAACAATTCAGTTAAGATGATATTGATGAAATAAAATTTAAGCTGAGATTTTTGATTGATATTTTAAAATCCCGGTCATATGATCGGGATTTTTTTATATAATGAAAAAAGCTTTAAGAAAAAACAAACCTAATAACTCAACCTAACCCCGGTTAAAAAAGCTATCCCTTGTGAAGGATATCCTTCATCAATATAATATTTTTTGTTTGTAAGGTTAGTTCCTTTTACAAAGATAGATAACCATCCGGTTAATCCTGCATCAACAGACAAAGAAAGTAATGTGTAGTTTTGTTTATTTAAAGCTCCGGTTGTATAAAGATTGATTATCCCCTGAAGATCAGAAGCTATTGTAAAAATGTTAAAGTTGTATTCGAGATGGAAATTTAATTTATGTTCAGGGGCATAAGGAAGTTTTATGCTTGTATGAAGATAGGAATAATTTAAAGTAGAACTAAAAGAATTTCCAGGCAGCATTGAAAGCATCAGCTCAATTCCTTTATTATTGAAACTTCCCGTATTCACTTTCTGCATACCCGGTCCCAAGGGTACTAACTGAATAATGTTATCAGCATCCAAATAAAAGAATGTTAGTTCACTTTTTATAAGATGTTCAATAAAAAATTTTGATATCCCGATTTCATAAGTCCAGACTCTTTCCGGTTCGAGATTTTCATTTGCAACAGGAAATAAAAATAAATCTGCAATAGTCGGGCTTCGGAAAGCCTTACCTGCATTTCCTTTTATTACTGTAGTATTATTTAAGATGTATGCGAAACCAAACTGAGGTGTGTACTCAGAACCATAAACAGAATTGTGTGTATATCTTAAACCTGAACTCAGATTTAAATTAGTAAAAAAAGTAAACTGCAAAATTCCATAAGCTTCAGTTTCATCAATTGAGAGATTTTTATTTAATCCTCTTGCAACAAAAGGAGGAAGATTATCATTCTTACCTTTACCACCATAGTTTTTATATTCTATTCCGCCGGTAAAAATATTTTCATTCCTGTCCCGACCTGTTCGGGAATAAAATTTTACACTCTGGTAAACTGTAAACCCTCTCATATTATCATTTGATTGCCAGCCATCAAAAAAATTATGATTGCCATAATTATAAAAAAGTTTTAGTGCACCTTCAGTCATATCGAAATTATTTTCAAAAGAGAGTGCGCCTCTTCCGCGGAGATAATTATAATACTGATTTTTTTGAAATGCACTTTCAGGGCCGGCTTCAAAGAATTTTGAATCCGTTATATTACCATCAAACCCGAGATGATAGTTTTGATTAAAGGAATAAGCAAGCTTTGAAAAAACCGAACTATTCCTGAAATTATCATCACCATCTTTTCTATGTCCGTCGGTTCTTGCATCGCTTACAGAAGTTATAAAACTCAGATCGTCTTTTTTATATCCTATCGTACCTGCGGTAATCGAAGTATTAAATGAACCATAAGCAAGCGAAGAATGTAATGATAAGCCTTCTATTTCCTGCTTTCTTGTAATAAAATTAATAGCACCACCTAAAGCATTAGAGCCATATAAAAGAGATGCCGGACCTCGAATCACTTCTATCTTTTGAATATTTGTTTTGAGGTATGAATCATTTATGGGATGCCCGAATATTCCCATAAACTGAGGTTGCCCATCTACTAAAACAAGTACGCCGGAGTTTGGACTTTCTCCTATTCCTCTTATGCTTATTTGTCCGGATGAAAGAGGACCAACACCATATCCAAGCATATTCCTGTTATTTAAAAACAACCCGGGAACAGAATTGTTAATTAAGGGGAGAACATTTATTTCATGGATTTTTTCTATATCAGCAGGATTTATTACAGAAATGCTTAAGGGTAATTTACTTTTATTAAGTTCAAACCTTGTACCGGTAACAACAGTTTCTTCAAGAATATATGTTTTAATACTATCCATATCCTGGGCAAATACATTTTTATTCAGTGCACCGATAAATACCAGCAGCAACAGGAAATATATTTTGGAAAAATTAAACAGGTTCTTCTTTTGGCTGGAGTTTCCATGGCCAGTTAACACATTCGCTGATCTCAGGAAATAATACATAATCGGCTTTTCCTTTTAAGGTGAGTGTGGTTATAGAATTGTCCGGGAAGTTATGAATGGCAGTTTCAAGAGTTTTACCTGAAACTGAAACATCATCAACAATTAAAATTTTTTTATTAATTATTTTTTCATGAAAGAAAATTACAGGTTCATTGTAGATAGGTTTATTTTGAATATCCCTATAATTTATTTTTATAATACTCAAATCAATTCCCAGTTTGAATGCAACCAAACTTGCAGGAACAATTCCCCCTTCAGCAATTCCAACTACAAGATCAAAATGCAGAAGATTTAATTTGCTTATCCTATCACTTATTTCCTTAAACGATAAATCACGCATTAACTTTTTTCTTTATATCGAACCAGGAAATAATTTAATAAAGAAAGAAGTATGATCCCGGGAACAGCAGTGGTTATTGATTGAACAAGATTACCCTGATATGTTGTGCTGAACAAAGATACTATTGATGGTGAAATAATTATTGCAATAAGAATTGATAGTAATGCACTTATTTTTTTTGTCTTGCTGAAATAAAAAAATAAATATAAGAACGAAATAAACACTGCCAGTTCGATGGTCATTAGGGTTAGTATTTCAATTCTGGGAGATCCGGTTAAAAGATAATTTAGTATTGGTGCAAGAATACCAACAATAAAAGCAACATGAGGTTTGAAAAAAATAGCAGCAATTAATGGAGCAAAAAACATTGCTAACAAAATTGCTCCTAACGGTGTACCTGAACCAGGAATAAAGTGAATACTAAATTGAAGTAATATCGAACCAGCTAACAATAAAACCGTCTCAACAATTTGAAGACTTTTTATGGCTTCAAATTTTACTGTTGATGAAGTTACATTAAACATATCATAACCCCTTAATAAATGAATAAATATAAAAATCTATCTCGGCAACAAAAGTAATGAATAATTAGCAAAGAATAAATCACAAATTCTCGTCCATATCAGTTGAGAAAAGTTTACAGAATGTACTCAAACAATCTTTAGAAAAAGCACAAATAAAAAAACCAGTAAGCTTACATTGGTTAAGACATAGTTATGCTACTCATTTATTGGAAAGCGGTACTGACCTGCGTTACATCCAGGAATT
>CAYNUV010000219.1:0-5637 GCA_964400245.1 uncultured Ignavibacteriaceae bacterium | reverse complement strand
ATACAGAACAACAAAATCATCTTGCTGAACTGACCTGACAAGTCTTGTAAAATTAGTTAGTATTGCAGTAAAGGTTGCTTCATCATTCAGCAAACAAGTAATTCTTTCCGGTCGAAAGAGAGGTTCCAATTCACGCAAAAAGGAACTAAATTCTTTTGCATCATTAGCTGCATAACTTAGCTTCGGAATTTTTGGATCTTTGTATGTATCAATACCAACACAAAGTGCCCAACCATTCATTTTATACTCCTTTCAATGTAGCAAAGTAAATAATCTTCAGGTTAAAACTGCCAAACAGTTTTCCACCTTTTTTCTCGAAAACCTGTTATCTTACCGCCCGCTTTTAAAAATTCTTCCCAGGTCGTGCCTGTAAATAAATCAATCCAGTAGGTTGGTTTTTTCATTTAATTTTTACTTACGAGTATATTTTTCTGTGTATTTTGTTTTTAAAGATTCTATAGATAACAATTTGTCTTGGTGTCCCTGTAACGAAATACTCAAATCCCCTGTTAAATGCTTTCATTGATGCGTCGAAAACTAATCTTTCATCCGTTGCATCCCAGTTTGTATCTTTTAATTCAAATGAAACATGCTTGGTAATATCTTTTTCGGAATGAAGTAAACCATCTGCAAAACGTGCTTCACCAACACCTATATTCTGTTCCTGGAGAATATGAGAGAAAGAGATTTCTTTTTCTTCTTTAAGAATTTCATTTATCTTATTCCAGAGAATCCCCTGAAATACTCTTTCGTTTGCGGTAATTTCAGACAACTTCAAAACCCAATTTTTTAGTGTGATTGCTTTTTCTGTTTGTAACTTAATCAGTTTTTAAGAGAAGTGAAAATTGGAAAAAGAGAAGTAGTAAGTTTTATAAAAATAAAATAAGTTTAGCAGGCGTTAGACTAACTTTACTCTTTGTTAATAAGAAAGTAGATTTGTTCTTGATACTTGATGTTGGAACTGATGTTTAACCAAATTCTCAGGAATCATCGGAATGATTATGCAAACAGATGAAATGAAATTAGCTAAGTGGTGGGAACCTGCTGATAATGATAAAATTTTATGCACTCTTTGCCCTCGTTATTGTAAAATTGGTGAAGGACAGCCAGGCTTCTGCTATATAAGACAAAACCATGGCGGTAATCTTTATACAATCGGCTACGGAAGGCCAACAGGTTTTGCAATTGATCCAATCGAAAAAAAACCTCTTAATCATTTTTTACCCGGCACATCCGTTTTAAGTTTTGGAACTGCAGGATGCAACCTTGGATGCAAGTTCTGCCAGAACTGGTCAATCAGTAAAGCAAAATTAGATGATGAAAATTCCGTTGCTGCTTCACCTGAGGATATTGTTAAGCTGGCAATAAAATATAAATCACCTTCAATCGCCTATACCTATAATGATCCAACTATATTTGGCGAATATGTAATTGATATTTCGAGGATTGCAAGAGAAGAAGGAATTAAAAATGTTTTGGTCACCGCAGGTTACATTGATAAGGAAGCCCGCAAAGATGTTTATCAATTTGCGGATGCAGCTAACGTTGATCTTAAAGGATTTACAGAAAGATTTTATCATAAGCTTACTTTCTCTCATCTCAATGATGTACTTGATACTCTTATTTGGTTAAAGAATGAAACGGACATCTGGTTTGAAATAACAACACTTCTCATTCCGGATGAGAATGATAATCCTGAAGAGATAAGACAGGAGTGTGAATGGATACTTGAAAACTTAGGAGATTCAATCCCTCTTCATTTCACTGCCTTCCATCCTGATTTCAGAATGTTGGATAAACATAAAACCCCTCCAAAAACTTTGAAAGATGCAAGAAACATCGCTTTATCATTGGGAATAAAATATTGTTATGTGGGAAATATTCTTGATATGGAAGGACAAACAACATATTGCCCTGAATGTAAAAAAGAATTGATCCAGAGAAACTGGCATACAATTAATTTTAATAAGATGGAAAAAAATAAATGCAGTAAATGCGGAACAACTATCCCGGGTGTTTTCAATTAATAAAATTCAGCAAAATCAATTAATATCAAACTCCTAAAATTTCTATTTTAACAACAACTAATTAAAAACTTTAAAACATTCATGAGTAGATTAAAAAACAAAATTGTTTTTATTACAGGAGCCAGCTCAGGAATAGGAAAAGCTTGTGCTGAAGCATTTGCCAATGAAGGAGCTGATCTTATACTTACTGCGAGAAGGCTTCCCTTAATTGATAAACTTTCTCAATCACTTAAGAAAAAATTTAAAATAAAAATTCTTACCGCAAAATTGGATGTAAGAGAAAAAGAAGAAGTGAAAGATTTTGTTTCTTCTCTTTCAAAGGAATGGAAAAAAATAGATATTCTTCTTAATAATGCAGGGCTTGCAAGAGGATTTAGCACAATTGATGAAGGAAGTTATGATGATTGGGATGAAATGATTGACACAAATGTTAAAGGGTTACTTTATGTTTCAAGAGAAATCCTTCCCCTGATGGTTAAAAGAAAAAAGGGGCACATCATAAATATCGGATCAATAGCGGGTCATAATGTTTATCTTAAGGGCAATGTCTATAACGCTTCAAAATTTGCTGTTGGAGCAATTACAAGAGGTATGAGACTGGATTTATATGAAAAGGATATCCGGATAAGCACTGTTGATCCAGGGATGGTTGAAACAGAATTCAGCCTTGTAAGATTCCGGGGAGATAAGGAACGTGCAAGCAAAATATATGAAGGACTGAAACCATTATCTGCTGCCGATATTGCAGATGCTGTTCTTTATTGTGCTACCCGCCCACAACATGTTAATGTTGATGAATTAATTATAACACCAACTGCCCAGGCTTCAGCAATTCATGTAAAAAGAAATCTTAAATAAAGAGCATTTGGTTTAAATTCAAAATTCAGTGGTTGTCATTCGATTCTGAAATAAATTCAGAATGACATTCAAACAAAAAGACTAACATCACCTGCACCTTCTCTAATAACTTCCGGCTGGTCTTCACTTAAATCTATAACGCTTGATGGATCACCCTTTAAATTTCCGAATGATAACATTAAATCAACCTGGCTATTAAAAATATTCCTGATTTCAAAAGGATCATGAACAATTTCACCTTTCCGGTTAGTCGTACTTGTACTTATTATAGGGTGCCCTAATTCTTTAACTATCCTTAAACTTATAGGATGGTTTGGAACTCTTATTCCTACTGTTTTTCTGTTACTCCATAATTTTTTGGGGACTTGCTTGGCAGCAGGTAAAATAAAAGTATATGGCCCGGGAAGAAGATGCTTCATCGTTCTGTAAGCATAGTCAGATACTTTTGCATACTTTGCTATATCTTTTAAATCTGAACATATAAAACTAAATAACTTTGAGCCTGAGTCATTTTTAATATTGAAAATACGTTCTAAAGCATCCCTGTTAAAAATATCGCAGCCAATTCCATAAACAGTATCTGTAGGATAAATAATAATTCCGCCGTCACTTAAAATCTTAACGGCTTTATTAATAAAACGAAGTTGAGGATTTTCCGGGTGAAGCTCATAATATTCCATTTGAACTCCTTTCAAAAGTTATTAGTAGTTTGATCTATTTGGAGAAATAAGGTTTATTCATATATGACTAAATCCTATACTAAAGATATAAATGATTTTTTCATAGTCAAATAATTTTATTGAATACCAGATAGATAATCAGTTGTTATTCTTCACAGAAAAAATGCTTGTATTTAAAAGGAAATTATTATATTAGTAGCTCAAATTTTAAGGTTGACAGGAGAATAAAAAATGGCAAGAAGATGCCAAATTACCGGGAAATCACCAATGAGTGGAAATCATGTTTCCCATGCTCATAACAGGACAAAAAGAAGATTTTTGCCTAATCTGCAAAAAAAGAGAGTCTGGGTCCAGGAATTAAACAGGTTTATAACTGTTAAGTTATCTGCCCGTGCAATAAAGGGTATTTCAAAGAACGGTACGGCCCAACTTGCAAAGTTGATTAACGAAAAGAAAATCAAAGTCAGATAGCATCAAAAAACTTTAAAACAAAAAAAGGAAAGCCCAAGAAAGCTTTCCTTTTTTTATGTCAATTTATGCAGATCTACTCTCTAACAACCCACACTTTAATTTTTGCTTCAACATTTGAATGAAGTTTTACACTAACACCATAAATGCCAAGTGATTTAATTGCTTCCGGGATTTCAATTTTCCTTTTATCAATTTCAAATCCTTTTTCTTTCAAAGAATCAGAAATCATCTGGGAAGTAACTGTACCGAAAATTTTGTCTTCTTCACCAACCTGAACAGGTATGGTAACTGAAACTTTTTCGAGCTCAACAGCCAAAGATTCAGCTGCTTTAATTTCATGTTTAGATTTTTTTGCGATATTTTTCTTTTCTTCTTCCAGAGAAGCAATGTTACCTTTCAAAGCTGTGTATGCAATTTTTCTTGGTAAAAGAAAATTTAAAGCAAACCCATTCTTTACATCTATGATGTCGCCGGTTTTTCCTAAAGTTTCATAATTTTGTCTAAGTATAACTTTCATTTTTTCTCCTTAACTGGAACTTATCTAACTGTATCTGAAACATATGGCAATAACGCCATGTGCCTTGCCCGTTTAACTGCCAATGCAAGTTGTCTTTGATATTTCGAACTTGTACCGGTAATTCTTTTAGGAATTATCTTACCTTGTTCAGTAACAAACTTCTGTAGTAATTTAATGTCTTTATAATCAATATATTTAATCTTGTTTTTAGTAAACCTGCAGGTCCTTTTTACCTTAACATCTTTCTTTATTTGTGTTCTTAAATTATTACTATTATTATGGGTTCTCATGTTATGTGCTCTCATATTACTTTATCAAATCCGATTCTTCATTTGAAAGGAATTTATCGAAGGAATCTTCTGTGTAATCTATACTGCTGTCATCTATGGCAACAATATCTTCTTCATGCACACCTGTACCATTTTGGCCTTCTGCTATCCTCTCTCTTTTATTAAGAAATTGAATTCTTCTTGCTTTAATTTCAACAATGCTTCTGTTGTGCCCATCATCAGATTTCCAGCTTCTGCTTTGCAACTCGCCATCAATAAGAACAGCAGAACCTTTTTTTAATCTGTCTCTACAGCTTTCAGCAAGCTTATTCCATGCAACAATGCCAACATAACAAACATCCTCCTGCCATTGATTAGAACTGTCTTTGTATTTCCTGTTGGAAGCAATGGAAAAGTTTACAACAGGAGTGCTATTGGTTGTCTGCCGAAAAACAGGATCTTTAGTGAGATTTCCTGCAACAATCACATAGTTTATTTCGGGCATTTTCAGATCGGCCATGATTAAACCTCCATCATGAATCTTTGGTTAATTATTATCGACTTCGTTCACTACTTTAGATTTTCTATTCTCAATTTCTGTATTAACTTCAGTCTCAGTAATATCGGCTAATGACTGAACTTTATTCTTTTCAAGCTGCTGTAAAGCATCAATGTCTAATCGGATTGTAAGAAAACGGAGAATGTACTCATCAAGTGTATAAAATCTTTCAAGTTTGCTTATGACGGTAGGCGGGGCATCAAATCTGAAAATAGCATAGTATCCAATTTTGCTTTTCTTAACTATGTAGGCAAGT
>CAYNUV010000218.1:0-5646 GCA_964400245.1 uncultured Ignavibacteriaceae bacterium | reverse complement strand
ATCTTCTTCTGGAGACAGATTCTCCGTTCATGACTCCGGTTCCTCATCGCGGGAAAAGAAATGAACCTTGTAATGTTAAACTTGTTGCAGAAAAAATTGCTGAGCTTAATAAAATTTCTGTTGAAGATGTAGCGAGAGTAACATCAATTAATGCTTTCCGTTTATTTGGAATAGGGAGTTTACCGGGTACAAGCTTCACATATAAGCTGGGGAATAGTTTGTACGTTAATATTACAAACAGGTGTAATGCCGATTGTATATTCTGTAATAGGAAGAACGATGTTTTTATTGATGGTTACAATCTTAAGATGAGCAAGAATGAAGAACCTCCTGCAGAAAAGTATATTGAAGAAATTGGTGACCCAAAAGCATATAAGGAAATAGTATTTTGCGGTTATGGTGAACCAACAATAAGATGGGATGTTGTTAAAACCATCGCAAAGTATATTAAGCTGAATGGCGGTAACACACGACTTGATACAAATGGTCACGGGAGTTTTATTAATAAGAGAGATATTACTCCTGAGATGAAAGGAATTATTGATTCTGTTTCAATCAGCTTTAATGCAACCGATGCATCAAAGTATGCTGAGATAATGAGAGTTGAAAAAAGAATGTTTAATGAAATGGTAACATTTGCAAAAAGTGCAAAGCAATATGTTGATAAGATTGTAATGTCTGTTGTTTCTATTGATGATATTGAAATTGAAAAGGCAAAGCAAATTGTTGAAGAAAAAATTGGAGCGGAGTTCAGAATAAGAGAGTATTTCTAAATTGTATACGTGCAGCAACTCATTCATAGTTTATGAGAATTAAATTTACTTTTTTCTTTATATCTACTTTTTTGTTGGGATTATCTTTTCCCCAAACTTCTGTTAAGGAAAAGCTTGATAAACTCCTTTCCGATAGTTTTTTTGAATCAACTTTAGTTTGTGTGGATGTTTATGATTTAACTGATAGTGAAGTTGTCTATCAGAAGAATAATAAATTTCTTGTGCATCCTGCTTCAAATATGAAAATCTTAACCTCTGTTGCAGGATTATTTTTTCTTGGACCTGATTATAATTTTGAAACCTCACTTTACTATAAAGGCGATATAGAAGATGGTGTCCTCAATGGTGATATTTATGTTGTTGGAGGTTTTGATCCTGAATTTTCTTTAACGGATCTTGATTTATTTGTTAAAGCGATAGACTCTCTCGGAATAAAAAAAATAAACGGAAATATATTTGCCGATGTTTCAAGAATGGATACAATGTACTGGGGTGAAGGCTGGATGTGGGATGATGATCCGTCAACTGATTCGCCATACCTATCTTCTCTTAATATCAATATGAATTCTGTTGATGTTTTTGTTGTGGGAACTGAAGTTGGGAAGAGCGCTCAGCTTATTCTTAATCCATATTCTGACTACTTTAAAATTTATAATGAAACAAAAACTGTAGAATCAGAGGAATATAATTCTTATAGAATTACAAGAGACTGGATGAATAAATCTAATTTAATCATTGCTACAGGTGGTGTAAAAAAGCAAAGGCATTTAAGCGGAGATGAGGAACCTTTCAGCCTTAATGTTTTCAGACCTGATTTATATTTTCTTACACTTTTCAAAGAGACTCTTGAAAGAAAAAAAATTAAAGTAAGCGGTATTCTGGATAATTTCTGGCTGCCTTATGGTGCTGTTTATTTAAGAACAGTTTCAAGGCCATATAGTGAAGTCATCAGGCGGTTAAATAAAGTAAGCAGCAATTTACATGCAGAAATGGTTCTATATGCTATGGCAGAAAAATATGAGGGAAAGCCTGCAACATCAAAGAATGGAATAAAAGTAATTAACAATTTAATTTCACTTGCTGGAATGAACCCGGAAAAATACAGACTGGTTGATGGCTCCGGCTTATCTCACTATAATCTTGTTTCAGCAGAGTTAATCCTTGCGATATTAAAATATATGTATTACAAGGAACCAGGGCTTTATGATACTCTTGTTGAATCTTTTCCTATAGCCGGGGTTGATGGTACACTTGGTAGAAGGATGGAAGGAAGTATTGCACAAAGTAATGTAAAAGCAAAAACAGGAACATTAAGCGGAGTAAGTGCTCTTTCCGGTTATCTAACATCTAAGAGCGATAATCTTCTTGCATTTTCTATTTTGATGCAGCATTTTGTAAACAACACTTCAACTGCAAGATATTTCCAGGATGAAATATGTAAAATCCTGGCTGAGTATTAATAATGAAGAATCTTGCTGTTATATATTCTGAAGAACATCTCAAACATTCTCCTCCTTTCTCTCATCCTGAAAGACCGGAGAGAGTTTCTTCGGTCTATAATTTTCTCAAAGACAACAATTTTTTTAACAATGTTGATTTAATTAATCCTGTTGAAGCACCCAAAGAAGATATTCTTCGGGTACATACTTATGATTATTATGAATATGTCGTTGGATCAATAAATAAAGGAATAAATCTTCTCGATGTTGATACTTACATTGTTAAAGACTCTTTAACTGGTGCTCTTCTTTCTGCTGGTGGAGTTATTAAAGCAGTAGATCTTGTTTTAAGTAATTCGTATAAATCTATTTTTTCATTGATGAGGCCGCCCGGCCATCATGCTGAAAGTAAAAGACCAATGGGTTTCTGTATTTTTAATAATATTGCAATCGGTGCCAGGTATGCTCTTGAAAAATATAATCTTGAACGAATAGCAATTGTAGATTGGGATGTTCATCATGGTAACGGTACGCAGGAAATATTTTATAATTCTTCCAAAGTTTTTTTTATAAGTCTTCATCAATATCCATTTTATCCCGGAACAGGAGCTGAGAATGAAATAGGAAATGGGGAAGGGAAAGGTTTTACTTTAAATTTTCCTTTGCCCGCCGGTACGACAGGAGAAACATATCAAAGAATTTTTAAAGAAGATATAATAAAAGCTTTAAATAATTATAATCCGCAGTTACTTCTTATATCTGCAGGATTTGATGCACATAAAGATGATCCTCTTGCAAATATTAAATTAACAGAAGATGATTTTGTTGAAATGACAAAAGTGATTAAAGATTTTACTGATAAAAAGGACATTAAAATTATTTCAGTTCTTGAAGGCGGATACAATCTTGATGCACTTTCTGCCTCTGTTTATTCACATCTAAAAGTTTTAAATGAATAAAATTTATAAGGAATTTCAAATCAGGACTGATCCTTTTATTCCTGAGATAATCACCGGGATGCTCTGGGAACTTGATATATCAGGACTTTCAGAAGAGAATAATCTTATTAAAATTTTTTCTGAGAACAACTCGGTTTTAAACGATAAACTCGATGATATTCTCAAAGGTTTAGTTAATGAAAAATTAATTAATAATTACCTTGTTGAAGAGTTTGAATTTGAAAATAAAAACTGGAATGAGGAATGGGAAAAAAGTATTAATGTAATTGAAGTGTCTGACAAAATTGTTATAAAACCTTCATTCAGAAATTATGATGAAAAGCCCGGGCAAATTGTAATTACAATTGATCCTAAAATGTCTTTTGGAACAGGGGAACATCAAACCACTAAACTTATGCTTAAGTTAATTGAAAATTATGTGAAACCAGGAATGAAAGTTCTTGATGTTGGTTCGGGTACTGCTGTTCTTTCAATTGGTGCTGTTAAACTTGGGGCAGCAAAAGCTGTCGCGGTTGATATTGATGAGTTATGTTTTGAAAATGGAAATGAGAATTGCAGATTGAATAATGTTGTAGATAAAATCAAAGTGAAGATTGGAGAAATAAATCAAGTTAAAGAAAATAATTTTGATCTTATACTTGCTAACATTCAAAAAAATATTCTTATTGATATATCAAGAGATATAAAAAGCAGGATGGAAAAAGATGGTCTGGTTATTTTATCCGGTTTACTTCAAGATGATGAAACTGATATTAAAGAACATTACACTAAAACAGGTTTATCGTTTCTGAAAAAAGAAAAAATGGATGAGTGGATAGCAATAGTATTTAAGTTAGTAAAATAAAAAGCCGTTATTTTATGTAACGGCTTTCTAAAACTCACTCTCAATAGATTTTAATCATAATTTATTTTTACAGTTCCGCTTGTAAGAAATCCCCAATCTTCATCATAAACATAAACTTTATATGTTCCGCGGTCATAGAAATTGATTTGTTTGTAGAACCAGTTCCAGTCTGATTCAACATCCAGATAAATTGTATTGTCAAAAGTTTCCTTTCCGTTTGAATCAACTTTATAAATATCAAAAAGAACCTCATCGCAATCTACTTCATTACCGCTTCCCATCCTGACTAAAAAATACAGATAACCTCCATCATCAGGAATAGTGAAAGACGTACTTGAACCAATAGCATAACCGTCATCATCAACATCTTCACAGAAATAAAGAGATTGAGCTAAAGTAACCGGAGTTGAAAGTGCAATAACAGCAAAAAGTATAAGACTAAAAAAGTTGAACTTTTTCATCATTCCTCCTATTTAAAGTTGTTTATTGTTTATCGTTTGATTTGCAATAAGCTAAGTTTATGCCAGCAATAACATAGAAATAGAAACTTTAATTTTAATCTTAATTGAAGTGTTTAAATTTACCTGTCGTAATTTTGAGACTAAAAAGAAAGGTAGGTTTTATCTTTAAAAAGACAAAAATAAAAAAGCCGGAATCCGAAATATTTAATTTTAATGATTAAATTGTAAGACAAGATGAACTAAATATCAACTACTTCAAAAAGTATTTTTCATTCTTGTCATAGATTATCTCTCCATCAAATATTGTGATTTCAACAGTAACATCTTTTATATTTATCGGATCTATTTTAAAAATATCATCGCTTAGAATTACAAAATCTGCAAGCTTACCGACTTCTATACTGCCCTTTATGTTCTCTTCAAATCCAGCATAAGCACTGTTAAGGGTGTAACATTTAATTGCATCTTCTATAGAAATTTTTTGCTCTGGTATCCATCCATCGGGGTTTTTATCATCAACAGTTCTTCTCGTAACTGAAGCATAAATTCCTAAGAGTGGATTTAGTGATGCAACGGGCCAGTCTGTACCAAAGCAAAGCTTTATACCAAAATCCAGAAAAGTTGCAAACGGGTAAGTATATTTTATCCTGTCACCAATTCTTTTTTCTGCCCATACTCCATCATCTAATAAATGAACAGGCTGCATAGATGCTATTACTCCAACTTCGCGGAACAATGGTATATCCTGGAATCTTACATGCTGAGCATGTTCAATCCTGAATCTTCTGTCCCACACAGGATTTTCTTCTTTAATTTTTTTATAAAGATTAAGAATGTAAGCATTCGCAGCATCACCAATAGCGTGAACACAAATCTGAAGATGATGTTCATCTGCATCAAAAGCCCAATCTTCAAGTTCTCCGTTAAGAACAGTTTCTCTTGGTAAGCCGGTATTTGTAGTATCCTGGTTGTAAGCTGAGAAAAACCATGCTGTCATTGAACCGAGTGAACCATCTGCATAAGCTTTAACTGATCCGAGTTTTAATCTCTCATTTCCTGTTCCGGCTGTTACATCCATATCAATCAATTCTTCATAATTATCAATCGGGTATCTTGAATAAATTCTGCAGGTTAGTTTGCCTTCCTGCTCAAGTCTTTTATAGACTTTTA
>CAYNUV010000217.1:0-5671 GCA_964400245.1 uncultured Ignavibacteriaceae bacterium | reverse complement strand
GTTAGAAGGATTGGCATCGAATAATGTTGGCTCAACTTCACCAGGAATTTTTTCAGGAGAAAAATCAGCCAATATCTTTTTAGCACCTTCTATTGTATATTTTTTTTCCCGCAAAAGGCTTTTAATCTGAAGAATTATCTGGATATCTTTATTCGTATAAATTCTGTTCCCCGCCCTGTTTTTCTGAGGTTTAAGCTGCTCAAATTCAGTTTCCCAATACCTGAGAACATATTGTTCCATCTCGGTAATTTTACTTACCTCGCTGATGGAATAATAAAGTTTTTTTATTGATAGATCTTTCATTGAATCTTAATAAATAATTTATATAAAAATAATTAATCCACTTTTTAATATCAATAATAATAAAATTTTATAAATAAACACTTTAACAATAATATTATAATTTATTTTCTTTGGTAATAATATCTATCAAAACACTTATATCTTCAAGCTCATAGTCGGCTTCATGACTTTGAGTATCAAACGTATCTCCATATTTAGCAAATGCTGTTTTCATCCCAACCTTTTTAGCTCCCAGAATATCTCTTTCAGCCCAATCACCAACCATTAAAGCTTCCTGTGGATTTACTTCAAGTCTTTCAAGAATTTTAAGGAAAGGTGCCGGACTTGGTTTCCTTTCACCTGTATCATCAAAGGTTACAACAACATCAAATATATGATGGAAATTCAGAAAGGCTAATCTTAACCATGCTTCTTTAACAGGAGCATCAGATAAAACTCCCATTTTAATTCCAATTTTTAGAAGCTGGTTTAGAGTTGAATAAACATGTGGATATGGAATTAAAGCTGCTTCTCTCGCTCTCCTGTAAGCAACAATGCCTGCTGAAAGAATTTTATAATCAACCTTATTTAAGACACGCTGAAGCAGAACATCAAAAACTTTCTGATATTCTATTCCCTGCTCTTTATAAATCTCATCAATTATTTTATTTGCTTCTTCAGAAGTTATTTTCAAACCTGCATCTATCATTGCAGGAATTGCTTCTTCAATTGCACGACGTTTCATTTTCATGAAATCAACAAGAGTATTATCAAGATCAAAAACTATTGCCTTAATCAATTTTAACTCTTCTTTTTATTTCCTATTAATTTTTGAATAAGATAAACTCCTGCAAGATAACCAAACTCCTTAAATCCGGATATATAGCCATTACAGCTTGATGCTGTCAATAGTTTCTGTCTGTAGTCTTCCCTGTTAACTAAATGAGATAAATGAACTTCTACTTTTGGAATACTGCAAAATTCCAGTGCATCTTTTATTGCAACCGAAGTATGTCCATATCCCCCGGGATTAATGATCAATCCATCATATTTTGAATGAGCTTCCTGAACAATATTTATAATTTCACCTTCAATATTTGAATGAAAAAAAGTAAAAGATATTTTTGGAAATTCTTTCTTTATGATTGCCTCAATATTAGATAGACTAAACTTGCCATATTGGGACTTATCTCTTTTACCCAAAAGATTTAGGTTAGGACCATTAATACAAATTATCTTCATCTTGTTTCCGCCATTTCATCAATAACTTCACGAAGTTTTGGAGTTAAATATATTTGATCAACACCTAATTCTTTTAAAGCCAAAGAAAGTATAATTACTTTTCTTTGAAGCGTTGCCATCTTATTAACAACAATAACTTTATTTTCCTTAAGGATACAATAACCGCCTTTGAAGTCTCCCTTTTCGAATCGAACCTCCGCTCCCAATTGTGAAGCAACTGATCTTAATTCCTGGATAAGTTCTTCAAGTTCTTTTTCTTTTATCTTCATACAGCGGGGTTTGGTTCTTCTTTGGTTAGTGGTTTGAAAATTAAAAGAAAGATAATTGCAAAATAACAAAATACCTCTATTACAGAGAAGCTGCTGAATATCTTAAAACGCTTTGTGATTAACTCAATTACTTCTGAAGAATTAAAATAATCATTACTTATCAACCAAATAATCTTGTAATCTATATTCATTAGGTAAGCTTCAAATGGAAACGTAATTATAACAAGTAAAGTTATAATAAATAGCCATCCATTCTTTTTGAATTTAAGTCCGGAAACAAATACAAATAAAATAAATGTAATAATGAATATCATGTAGAGAACAAATGATGTTAAAAATAATGGCAGCATTATCTTAAAGATTTCAGATAAATTACTTTCATTAAGGTAACCTCTGAGAACAAATCCTGTTTCCTCGAAAAGTCTGTATGAGACAAACAACTTAACAACATAACTTCCTAACCAGAGTGAGCCGGATAAACAGGCTAAAAATAAAATAAATAATGAAGACCGGCTAAGATTTTTCATAAGATTGATTTATCTTCATATTGAAAATAGGAAAAAATTATGATTGTTGCCTCAATTGATATCGGTACAAATACAGTAATACTCTTAGTTGCTGAAGTAAATTTAAACAACTTTGAAGTTAAAACATTGGAAAATTACCACAGCATTCCAAGGATTGGAAGAGAATTGAAGAAAGGTAATCCGATGCCATCAGTAAATATAAAAAAGATGTATGAAGTGATTTCCAGGTATGCAGATATAATTAGAAAACATAATTGCGAAAAAGTTCTGGTAACTGGAACAAATGCTTTAAGGATAGCCTCAAACAGAAATGAGATTGTTGAAGAATTTGTGAAGAAATTTGGTTACACTCTTAACATTGTAACCGGTGAAGAAGAAGCCAGATACTCTTATTTAGGTGCGATGAGCGGATATCCTGACAACAAAAGATTTTTAGTTATAGATATTGGAGGCGGCAGTACTGAAATAATTTATGGGACCGGAACAAATATTTCATTTTGTAAAAGTTTTTCAATTGGTGCGGTGAGTGGAAGAGAGAAGTATTTAACTTTTGATCCTCCATCTGAAAAACAGGTTATAAACTTTAACAATCATATTAAAGAAATGATTAGTGAAATTGTGGTGAACATACAAGATATTGAAACCGTTATTGCAATTGCAGGCACTCCAACAACTTTAGCCTGCATTAAGCAGAATTTAAAGACTTATGATGAGGATTTAATTGAAGGTTCAGTTTTATATAGAAATGATTTGCAGAAATTTATTGATGAATTATCTAAGCAAAATTCTGAAGATATAAAAAGAAATTATTCATCTGTTGTTGAAGGGCGTGAGGATGTTCTTCTTGCTGGAACTATAATTTTAAATGAAATAATTAATCTTCTTAAGATCAATGAAGTTACAGTAAGTACTAAAGGTATCAGGTATGGGGCAATTATTGACTGGATGAATTTTTTAAAACAATCCGGTTAATTCTTTTCTTTCAGGATTTCTCTGTACTTTGAAATAAAAAAATCAATATGATCTTTCTCAGAAATAAGCGGAGGTAAAATCCTAACTACATTTTGATTTGTACAATTAACAAGCACTCCCTTGTCTCTGAATTTCTCAACAAGATTATTGCAATCATAAAAATGTTCAACGCCAATCATATAACCTTTGCCTCTTAATTCTTTTATGTCTTTGGGAAATTCATTCTTTAGACTAGTCAACTGATTGAAAAAATAATCTCCATTCTTTTGAACTTCATTCATTAATCCTTCTTCAAAAACTTTTTCCAATACAACTTTGCCTGCTGCACAAGCTACTGGATTACCGCCAAAAGTAGTTCCATGATTCCCTGCTAATAAAACATTCTTTAAATCTTTTGATACAAGAATAGCTCCTAAAGGAAGTCCACCACCAATGGCTTTAGCTGCAAGAACAATATCCGGAACAATATTATAATGATTGTAAGAAAATGGTTTGCCTGTTCTCCCGATTCCTGACTGTATTTCATCAGCTACAAGAATAAAAGAAAATTCTTTCCTTAGCTTTTCAATATTCATTACAAATTCTTCCGAAGCATGAAATATTCCACCTTCTCCCTGGATTAGTTCAATAAATACTGCAGCAGTATCAGAATTAATGTTCATTAACAAATCTGCTGAATTATTAAACTCAAGCATTGAAATGCCGGGTAATAAAGGTTCAAATCCTTGTTTGTATTTTTCATTTGAAGTTAATGTTAATGCACCATAAGTTCTTCCGTGAAAGGATCCTGTAAAAGAAAATATTTTTTTATCAGGTCCTTTTAGTTTCCTGATAAGTTTAATCGTTCCTTCAACCGCTTCTGTTCCACTGTTGCTAAGAAATATTCCGGACATTCCGGAATACTTCAACAGTTTCTCTGCAAATTGAATTTGCACATTCGTAATAAAAAAATTAGATAAATGAGAAAACCTGGACATTTGTTCATTAACTGCTTCATTAATTTCAGGATGTGAATATCCGAGAGCATTTACTGCAAGACCTGAAAAGAAATCGAGATATATTTTCCCGTTTGAATCATATAAATAAACTCCTTCTCCATGATCTATGTCTATCGGAATTCTTTTATAGGTTGATATAAATAATTCTTTTTCTTTTTCAAATATGTTTGTCATTTGTTCTGTTTGCATTTTTTACCTGAATAAATATTTAGCTGTTTGATATAAAAATAAATTATAAAAAGTATGAATTCCAATTGAAGTTGCAATTGAAAAAATCTTATTGCCTGTTTGTATATTAATTGCTTTGTAAGTTAAAAACAAACTCCAAAGTAATAAGAGTATTTCAAATATTAATAATGTATAAGAAAGTGTTTCTTTTATATCGAATGGAGAAGGAGAATAATAAAAAAGATATTCACCGAATAAAATCAACTCGATAGGGAATAAAAAAATGAAACCGAAAGTAAAAGGAATAAATGAATAAGTAATAATTGCAAGGTTATCCCGGAATCTTGTTTTTATTTTCTTTCTTTCTAAAATCTTACCATATAACCATGAGAATACAAAGAACAATACAATAGTAGGAACAAGTATGATTAAATAATTTGAGAAGTAGTTTGATAAATGAGAATTCTCTTTTAATAAAAATATTCTCAGGAAAATTCCATTTAGCATCATCTTTCCAGAAATAAGACTTACAACAAGTATAAGAAAATTTTTATGCTCGGAATAAATAATTGTCTGAAAAGCTTTCGAAGGGTTTTCAATTAAGAGACCAATTGTTTTCCAAAGGTCAATATTATAGATTCTTTCACGCAGATAAGATTTACAACTGCTGCATGTTAGTCCATAAAAAGGATTTTCAGAGCCGCAATTTTTACAGACAATAACATTTATCATAAAATAAAAGCTGGTTAAAAATTTATCTTCAGATTAATCATTGGATTTTTAGTAAGGAAATCTTCTTCAACATTAAAATCACATCACAATATAAATGATTCAATAATAATTAATGAAAAATATATCGAACATACAACAAATTCAATAACTATAAAAATAGAAGACGACAAAAATAATGAAAATAATATCAATTATTAATATCAATCAATAATCAGTACATTGCATAATATTAAGAATGTACCTAATTTGCTAGGCCATTTTCAATATCAGTGCATTTATTGTGGTGTATCAAGAAGCCTGCTTGTATACCTTGTTCCAAAATTTAGCATGTAGGAGCATGATGTTGGTCTTTTTTCTGGCTGAGGATCCCAACATTTCATAATCAATTGGTTAATGCTTGTGCATTAGATGGAATTTTTGGATGTAAACCTTGACAAATACTTAACACAAGATCATTACCATGTGGAATTAGGAAAAATTA
>CAYNUV010000216.1:0-5687 GCA_964400245.1 uncultured Ignavibacteriaceae bacterium | reverse complement strand
CGGGATGATTTGTACATATCAATCAAAGTGGTGCTATCTTTTGAACGATAACCATATTTAGCACCATCATATCTTGCAAGATTGGACGATGCTTCTGCTGTTGTAAGAATGTAATAAGTTGCAATTGTATATTCGGAATGTGGTAAGCTTATATCAATTATTTGAAAACCTTTAGCTGATAATTCTTTAACTAAAGAATCAGTTGCAATTTTTATTTCTTCAGATAAACCTTCACCGAAACATTCCTTTGGAAGACCAATTTTAAATTTTCGTCCAGTTAAAAGATTTTTTGAATATTCAGGAACAGGTGTATCATAAGAAGTTGAATCTAAATCATCTTTCCCGGAAATGATTTCAATAATGAGAGCAGCATCCTCAACATTTTTAGTAATTGTTCCTATGCAATCAAATGAAGAAGCAAAAGCTGTGAGACCATATCTTGAGACTCTTCCATAAGATGGCTTTAATCCATATACACCGCAGAAAGCAGCAGGCTGTCTTACTGAACCACCGGTATCAGTTCCAAGTGCAGCATCGCAAAGATCAGCAGCAATAGCAGCAGCAGAACCTCCGCTTGAACCGCCGGGAACTCTTGTGTTATCAACAGGATTTAAAACATTGCCAAATGCAGAATTCTCATTCGATGATCCCATCGCAAATTCATCGCAATTTGTCTTTCCAATTATGATTGCATCTTTATCAATCAGTTTTTGAACTGCAGTTGCAGTATAAAGTGCTTTGAAATCTTTTAAAATTTTGGAAGAGCAGGTTGTTGTTTTATCTTTTATTGAAAGGACATCTTTAATTGCAATAACAGCTCCGGCAAGTTTACCTTGTTTACCGGATTTTATTTTTGCTTCAATTCTTTCTGCATCTCTTAATGCTTCTTCTTCAAAAATAAAATTGAAGGCATTGAGATGTTCATGGTCATTAATCCGGGAAATAAAATCTTTAACATTTTCTGTTAAAGATAACTCACCAGATTTTATTTTTTTAATTTTATCTGATATGGATGAATATTGAGTCACTGATTTTATTATAAAGATTTGAAAATTATTATATGAATTGATAAAAAATTAAAAACCGTTGAAAAGGTTAACGAAAATAATTAATAAAGATTAACCCACGACTTAAGTCGTGGGTTAACAAAAATAATAAGTGATTTAACTGTTTTAACAGTTTTAGGTTTTATCTATAATTCTATAGTAAAAAAGGGATATTAACTTTTTTTCTCAACTTTCTTTTCGTCATCAGGTTCTTTGATCTCTTTTTCAACATCTTTCAATCCCTTTTTAAACTCACTCATTCCTTTACCAAGTCCGCGCGCAAGTTCGGGAATCTTTTTTGCTCCAAAGAGAAGAAGAATTACAAGTACGATCAGGATTATTTCACCGGCGCCTAAATTTCCAAACATCTCTTTACCTCTTTTAATTTAAAATACTGTTTGTGAGTGAATTAAAAATAAGTGTACCATCTGTTTTACCAAGAACCGGATTACACGATCTTTCCGGGTGAGGCATCATTCCGAGAATATTTCCTCTTTTATTTATAATGCCTGCAATGTCCATAACAGATCCATTCGGGTTATCACTTTCTTTCTTTTCACCATTTCTCGAAGAATACTTAAACACTATTTGTTTATTTTCTATAAGACGTTTCAATGTCTTTTCATCTGCAAAATAATTGCCATCTCCGTGAGCGACAGGTATTTTTAGTTTTTTATCCAAATTCGTCCCTTTGGTAAAAACAGTATTCCTGTTCTCAACAGTAAGATATACATCTTTACATACAAATTGCAGTGATTTATTCTTCAACATTATTCCCGGCAATAAGCCTGCTTCAAGCAAAATCTGAAAGCCGTTGCATATTCCCATCACATATCCGCCTGTTTCTGCAAACGAAATAACTGAATTCATAATAGGAGAGAATCTGGCAATTGCACCTGTGCGGAGATAATCACCATAAGAAAATCCACCTGGTAGAATTATTACATCTGAATTTTGTAAATCTGTATCTTTATGCCAGAGAAAAGTAACATCAAAACTAAGAATTTTTTTTAAAGAGTAATAAGTATCATGGTCGCAGTTAGATCCGGGGAATACAACTACTCCAAACTTAACTTTCATTTAACTTTCTCCAGTTCAAATTCAAAGTCTTCCATAATAGGATTTGCGAGAAGCTTTGAACAGTAAAGATTAACTTCTTCCTTTGCAGCTTTTTCTTCTTCAGCATCAACTAAAAATTCAATATACTTATCAATGCGCGTGTTGCTTATATTTTTTAATCCCAAATGCTGAGCACCTTTCTCAACTGCTTTACCTTGCGGATCAAGGATTGATGGCCTTCTTTTAATTAAAACTTTTGCTTTATACACTGTGAGTCCTGAAAGATGGAATGATTATACTTTTTTAACGAACAAACTAAAAACCTGTCGAAAAATACCAAATAGAATAAACAAAACAAAAATAAAGAATACAGCTTTACCCTTTGTTATAATTGCAGCTGCAGTTCCTAAAGTAATTAGAAGAACGATAAATGGTTTTTCTTTGATGTCTTGCTTGGTTGGTTTTGGTATGGTATCATATTTTATTTTACTAACCATCAGGATGGAAAGAATTAAAACCAGGGGAATAATAATTTCCGTAAAAGGTGATGTAAAACCAGATGAAGAATTGTGAAAACTTAATACAAATGTTGAAAGGGTTAGAGCAGATATTGGGATAGGTAATCCTTTGAAAAAGTTCTTATTAAATCCAACAAGCTGCACATTAAATCTTGCTAAACGAAATCCGCCGGCAAGAACAAGGGAAGAAGCGATCAGTATTCCAAGTGCTTCATGAGAGAAAAGATAAGTTTTGTAAATAAGAAAACCGGGCGCTGCACCAAAACTTACAACATCAGAAAGTGAGTCAAGTTCAACACCAAGCTCGCTGCTTGATTTTGTAAGCCGTGCAACTGCCCCATCAAGCGCATCAAAAATTGCTGCTATAATTATAAGCCACGCGGCATAATGGTACATTCCTTCGCTTGCGTTTATTATTGAAAGAAAACCTGCAAACATATTCATTGCAGTGAAGAGATTTGGAATGACCGACCGTGTAACTCTTAAGCGAGGCTTCATCTGGTGGGATGCTCAAACAAAATAGTTTCTCCCGCTGTAACATTATCACTTTTTTTTACTTTAACTTCCCATTCTTCAGGGACAACAACATCAACCCTGCTGCCGAATTTAATCATACCGAAACGTTCTCCAATCTTAACTTCATCTCCTTCTTTAATTTCATAAATAATTCTTCTCGCAACAAAACCCGCAACCTGTGTAAAAAAAACTTTTCCATATTTACTGAGAATTCCAAACTCTGAACGTTCATTTTTTTCTGATGCTTTATCTTCAAAAGCTGCAATGAATTCTCCTTTATGATATTTCTTGTATTCTATTCTGCCGCTTATTGGAATCCTGTTTACATGAACATTAATTGGAGACATAAATATCGAAATCTGTTTTGCTTTACCAGTAATAAATTTTTCATCAATTACATCTTTTACAAAAAGTATTCTTCCATCCGCAGGTGAAACTACAACATTATCTTTAGATGGAGGAGTCCTTTCCGGGTCTCTGAAAAAATTAAGTGTAAAAATAAGAATAAGTAGGGGAAGGATTATCAAAACTATCTTTAAAAAATTATTTTGTGTGAAGAAGCTTGATGATATTCCAATAAAAAATATTATTGCTGCAATCCCGATTGTAGTATATCCATAACGGGTAAACATTTTTCAGGAGCTCGTAAGTGTAAATAAACGATCAGTATAATTGCGAAGCTGTGTTGGAGTTGAAATCTTATATGGGTTTATAAATTTTTGATTCATATCATTTGGAATAATTTTTAAACTCCCTGGAGTAAAATCTTCAATAACGTAAACTTTGCCGTCTGCTTTGCCAAAAAAGCAATCCATCTCCGCAAGGGTTTCACCTCTTCTTTCAAAAAAAGATTTTAATACAGCATTGACCTTTGAACAAATCCTGTTAATTAATTTTATTCCTTCATAAGTACAAAGATCAAAAGAAATAAGATGACTTTCCGAAACCATTGAATCTTTTCCGTTTCCATAATGTAATTCAAACAACGGCAAATTTAGCAGTTCAAATTCTTTTTTGTTAAAGATTTTTGCAATTCGTTTATCTGCTGAATTGTAGATCCTGATATAGAAATCGAATTTTCTGTACTTAAGAAATTTTAAAGTAGATGCTGTATAATTTTTAACAAAAGCTACTGGGATATGATACTCCTTCAGATAATCAAAAAAGAAAGAATTAATTGCAGCGAATTTTTCACCTATCCCTTTTACCCTGATTTTATTATTATCATTTCCAATAAAGTCAGGGTAATCAACTAAAAGAAAATCATTACCGTTAAGAGAAATTTCTTTTAATAAATTTTCTTTGGCTGAAGTGTGATTGCCGGTAGATTTTTTAATCAAACTGTTCGCAATGAATTTTTATAAAAATAACTAAGTGTAATAAGTGTGAATAATATATTATATTTACTTAAAAATTAAAAGAGTTTTTCAATTTAAGATAAAGATACTAAGGAGGACTTTATGAAAGGCGGAATGCAGGGAATGTTGAAACAAGTTCAGAAAATGCAGGCTGAAATGCAGAAAATACAAGGTGAATTGGGAAATATGGTTGTTTCTGAAGAAGCCGGCGGAGGAATGATAAAAGCAACTGCCAATGGACATAAAGAAATTATTTCAATTGAAATAGATCCGCAGGTTATTAAAGTTGAGGAAAAAGAAATTCTTGAAGATCTTGTTGTTGCTGCGGTTAACAAGGCTATTCAATCTGCTAACAGGCTTGCTGAAGAAGAACTTTCTAAAGTAACTAAAGGAATGATTCCACCAGGGTTAAACATTCCGGGTTTTTAAAATTGCAAATTGCTCAACCTCTTCAAATTGCCATAGAGGAATTAAGTAAACTTCCGGGCGTTGGCAGAAAAACTGCATTAAGGCTTGCTCTCTATATCTTAAAAACAGATAAGGAATCTGTTGATAAGTTAATTAAATCTATTGAAGAACTTAAAACAAAACTCCGGCTTTGCTCGCTCTGTTTTAATTTTGCCGAAGATGAATTATGCCAGATTTGCCAGAGTCATAAACGTGATAAATCTATTATCTGTGTTGTTGAAGAAGCGAGTGATGTGATTGTAATAGAACGGACTAATGAATATAATGGAATTTATCATGTTATTGGAGGAGTTCTTTCACCTCTATCAGGAATTGGTCCTGAATCTTTGAAGATAAAAGAATTAATAAAAAGATTCCCGGATGAAAACATTAAAGAAATTTTACTTGCTTTAAATCCTGATACTGAAGGCGAAACAACTGCTCTTTATCTTGCAAGGTTAATAAAACCATTGGGAATTAAAGTAACAAGAATTGCAAGAGGAATACCAATTGGCGGGGATTTGGAATTTGCTGATGATGCAACTATCGGAAGGGCATTAAACAGCAGGACTGAAATTTAGGAACAAAACTAAAAGGTTATGTTCGCTGGTGGAAATACTTTTGACTCAGAAACTTCTTTAGGAATTATTATAATTACCATTAAATGAAGGCAGCTTTATTCATATCAATTATTTTATTTTCATTTTATGGCTGTGATATATTCTTAACAAGAGATGCTGAAG
>CAYNUV010000215.1:0-5735 GCA_964400245.1 uncultured Ignavibacteriaceae bacterium | reverse complement strand
GTAACAATATTAACAATACCAGCTTGAACCTGTCCATATTCTGCGTTGAAACCGCCACGTTCGATGGAAATTTCCCGAATAGTACTTAGAGCAACTTTAGTTATAGCTGTGTTGTTTCTTGGATCCCTCATGGTTACTCCATCCACCATGAAAAGTGACTGATCCCCATTACCACCCCGAATTTGAAAATCCTTTCCATTATTTACAATGTTAATTCCAGCTTGCATACCTAATACATCTTGTACATTGGCAATTGGTAGTACTTTTAGTTCTTCACTCGAAACTGAAACTACACTTGTATTAACATCTTTTTTAATAATATCTCTTTCAGCAGTTATGACAATTTCATCTATCCCTATAGATTCCTCCTCCAGTTCAAGATCAATTCGAGTGGTCTGATCAATAAATACTCTTACTTCATTTATAGTAACTTTTTTATAGCCGATATAAGAAATTTGTAAATCATAAATACCTGGTTGAACTTCCAGAATAGTATATTGGCCCTCAAGATTTGTAGTTGTTCCTAATGTTGTATTTAAAATTACAATATTAGCTCCGGGTAATGGTTCTCCGGTATTTTTATCGGTTATGATACCAGCAATTTTTCCCGTTGTCCCTGCTAAAATTGTAGATACCGGAATAATTACCAGAATTAAAAATGGTGTTATCAATAGTATCAGTTTTTTCATAATCAATTACTCCTTATAGTTTGAGTAAAACTATATATATTTTTGATTTTAAAAATTGGATATAGATTTTTTCTATTTATAAATTTTATTTTTAATGTGACAGGCGAAATGAAATAAATAATGGCAGGTGAATAACAATTATGCATAAATAAGTTACTTACAGTAGATAAAATAATTAATACGCACTCATAATATATGCAAACGTTTGCATATATTTTAATGTTACAATGATAATACCGGATAAATAATTTTTACTTTGCTTATTAAATATAAATAAGAAAGGATGTCTCTTATATCAAATCGATAAAAAAAAGATCAAATATCCTTTATCAAAATGATTATCAATTGAATAAGAAAATTATGTTTTGATAAAATTATATACCAGCAGTTATTTTTCTTTACTTAAAGCCCAGCTTATTACACATCCTATAAAAATTTGAAGGAGCTATACCAAGTTTACGTGCCGCTTCCGATTCCGATTTAGTTTTATCTTTAACGTAATTAAAATATCGCCATCTGAAAATGGTTTCCATTTCTTTCCATGTTAAAATCTTATCACCAAACCAGAATTCAGGACCAGCAATTGTGCCAATTTTTTTTGAGCTTAATACATTCAGCACATCATCCTTTTTTATTTCTCCCTCACAGGAAATTAAAATTCTCTGAATAATATTTTGGAGCTGCCTTATGTTGCCCGGCCATTCATAAGATTGCAATGCTTCAATTGCATCATTTCTTATTTCCGGAGTATTTATAGACATCTGGTTACTATATTTGTTTATAAAGAATTCAGTAAGAAGAGGAATGTCTTCAATTCTTTCGCGCAAAGTTGGAGTATATATATAGATTACATTTAAACGATAATAAAGATCTTCCCTGAATTTTTTTTCTTCAATGGCTATTTCAAGATCAATATTTGAAGCAGCGATAACACGAGCATCAACTTTTATTTTTTCTGTTCTGCCGATTTTATCAATCTCTCCTTCCTGTAAAACTCTAAGCAGTTTAACCTGGGAAGACATCGGAATCTGGCTAATCTCATCAAGAAATATTGTCCCGTTATTGGCAATTTCAAATAATCCTTTCTTGGAACCAATAGCCCCGGTAAAAGAGCCTTTTTCAAAACCAAATAATTCACTTTCTATTAAATCTTGCGGGATGCTACCGGCATTTATTGTTACAAAATTTTCAAAGTTTCTTTTACTTAAATAGTGTATGTGAGTTGCTACCAATTCTTTTCCTGTTCCTGAGGCACCTGAAATCAGAACGGTTGCATCCTGCTGAGCAGCTTTTTCAATTTGTTTAATCAGTCTGATAACAGCAGGAGAATCACCAATTATTTTTTTTTCCTCAAGAATATTATTTATAGATTTATTTAATTGTGTATTTGATTTTGATTTTTCAAGCTTAAGGCGTTTTTTCTCATAAGCGTTTAAGATAGATAAAAGAAGATCTGTAGGTTGATAGATATAGTCTTTAATATCAGCCGGATATTTTGTACAAAACCACATTGCACCTGCTTCAATCAATCTGTTTGCAAATTCAAAATCAGTTACGTTAATAGTCATTTTAGTAATAACTATTATCTGAATAAAAGGATCAATAGATTTTATTCTGTGTACTAACTTCTCTCCGGTAAGTGGTCCCACAATCTGATAATCCATAATAATTACATCGTACTCTTCTTCGGATTCAGATAAAAGTTTGAGCGCAGATTGTCCATCAGCAACTACTTTTTTGATTATTAGTCTATCACCAAAGGGAGCTAAAGTTTTTTTTATACGATTTACATCAAAAGATTCATCTTCAATTAATAAAAGATTTATTTGTTTATTGAACTGCATTATTCACTCCAGTTAATTTAGAATATAATCCAATTACCGCTTCGCAATAAAATCTCATCACAAATTTTGTGCAACATAATTAATGTTTTATAAATAATGTGAATTTACATCCGCCTTGTTCACAATTATAACCATCAAGCTCCCAGCCACATCTTTTTGCAATTTCATATGCAAGATAACATCCATAACCACAATTCCGGTCTTCTTCCTTTGTTGATATATTTTCTAAAAATATTCGTTTGATTCCAAATTCATTTCGTTCCAGTAAATCCGATCGAATACCTTTACCATTATCCTCTATTGTTAAAGCTGAAGTTTTATCCTTAGCGTTATATTTTGTACTTATTGTAATTATTATCATATCCCTATCGGAATGATCAATACAATTTTGGATTAACGGTTCAATAATTTCCCATACAACAAATTCATTTACTGATACACTTGGTAAACTTTCATCAAGGCTAAAATTAAATTTAATGGTTTTAACCTGGTAAGATATGCGCAAAAAGATGTCATTAATTATAAATCTTAATACTTCGTTTAAATTAGTTTTGAAAATTGAATTTCTTATAGTTTGTAACGGGGGATTATACCATTTCATATCATAAATAACCCTGGAAACAAAGTTTGCATATTTTGAAATCCGGTATTTAATTTCCTTTATGCTTGATTCATCAATCTTTTCCAGATCCTCACTAATAAATCCCATTACCTTTTCAGCTTTATGATGAGTATGATAAATTCGTTTGGTAAACAGGTGTTCCTTTTTTTGTGTAATATGCTCATGAAGATGTGATTCTCTTTCTTTATATAATAATTCCCGTGCCTCATCTCTTTCAACAAGTGTGTAAGTTGAAATATAAAACATAGCCAGCAATCCCATTAGAATAAGTGAAGAGAAAAACAGAATTGTTTTATTAAAACTTGCCAGGATTTGCTGGCTGATAAAAGAAAAATCGGGATGAATTTTTAAGTACACTGCGCCACCGTATTCTCCGTGAGGTACAAGAGGTACATAAACATGAACGACATTTTGTTCTTCTTCAAAACTTGTAATCAATTCAGAGCTTATCATTTTTTTGTGAATTCCCGCATACCTTGTAACAGCAAATTGATATTCAGGTTTTATAATAGTATCAGAAACCTGGTGATTGTAGAAGTAAGAATAGAGCATCTGGCCAAGATCCATCGCTACAAATTTATCGTTATAAGGAAGGATAATACACATCTCTTCTACATTTCGCTTCATTAATGGTTGTTTTAAGATGCTGTTTAAAGCATGAATCAAATTTCTTTCCCTGTTTATCTTATCTTCATTGTCGTCAAGTGGATTAAATTCAAGTAAAAGTTCTAATGAAGTTGTTGTAAGGTTACCAATTTGCTCTGCAGAATTTTGTTTATACCAGTCCATTGTATCTGAGAGAAGATCCTGCAGAGTGCTTTGCTGAAGCGAAGTAACAAAAACCTGGAAGATGATCAGTGTCATAAAAATAATCAGTACATGCTTCCATTCGAAACGGATATATTTTAGCTTCTTTAAAACTTTCATTGCAGAGACTCTCCCTTTATTTTACGATTGTTTTTTCATTATTGATCTGGGCAGATGCTGAATTTAAAGCTTCATCTACTGAAATTTCTTTCTTTAATGCTTTATGAAAATACCTGGACATGATCTCTGATTGCCTAGTATAATTATCAAGAAATGGACGATGTTTTCCCCAGGATAAAAGTTTTTGAATCTGTGATAACTCCTTATGTTTTTTAATAAATGAAGTGTCCTTATATACCTTAGTATTAATCGGTAAATAACCACCTTCCTCATAAAGGATTTCCTGGTTTTCCTTTTCAAACATAAATTTAATAAACTTTAATGCTTCTTCTTTTCTGTTTGAAAATTTTGAAATCATCAAACTCCATCCACCAAATACTCCGGAAGTAGTATTTCCTTTAAAATGAGGTAATGGTGCAATTTCCATGTTTGAAATATTTGAAGTGTCTTTTAGAAAACCTTTATATTGTTTATGATATCCTACCCATCCTCTTAAAAAAACAGCATCGTTATTATTAGCATAAATATAACTGTTGTACTCATCAAACCTGGTCACATCATATGGAGAAAAATTATATAAGTGAATCAGATCGACTAATAACTGTAAACCTTTTTTAGCAGGTTCTGTGTTAAAGTTTGTATTATTATTAGAAAAAATATTTTTACTTTCTTCATTGGAAAGCAATTCGTGAAAACAGCACAGCATTCCTTCAAAATCACTTCCTGTAAAAATATAAAAAGGTTTTTTTGTAGATTTAAAACGTTTACCTAATGAGATAAACTCATCCCAGGTTAATGAATTCTGAATCTTTTGTTCAATTGCAATACCATCGGGAAGAGCTTGAATTAAATCTTTACGATAATATAAAACACCAACATCGAGAAACATCGGGAAAGCAACGAGACTTTTACTATGATAGCATGCATCTAATGCCATTCCATTCACTTCATTCATCGTCTTTTCATTAAATCGATTATCCATAACATAACCCCACTTTGCAAATCGTGAAATCCATATCAGGTCAACAGCAAAAATATCAATGCCATCACTTCGGCTTCGTAAGGAGCGGGTTAAAATCTCTTTCCTGTCATTTGTAGTAAAGTAATAAAAAGGAAGATTTACAGGTACAATCTCGATTTGATCTTTATATTTTTCATTAAACTTACTGATAATTTTTAAATGAGCGTCGGAGATATTATCAACATAATATAATTTTTTAACAACGCTTTCGGAAAAAAGATTTACCTGAAACGGAAGGTAAATAAACAGGATAATAGAGATAACTGATATTAAAATAGTAATGAACCAAATTGGAGATTCTTTTATATTTAATTTCTTACTCAATTTTTATTCCCTTGGAATTTTTATAAATGATATAATAACAGAATTTTATCCGGGAGAAATTATTTGATGTTAGTTTAACTTTAAACACTCTTTCCACTCTTAAAACATTTTGAGGGTAATGTTTATTCTATTCGAAAGCGCCAACTTATTTTTTAGTGCTGAAATTAATATACATCTTATATTAAACTGTTAAAACAGATTATTATGTATTGTAAATAAATTTATAATTTTGTAAGAATAATTTTTTATTTCATGGAGATTAACTCTTACTATTTAATCATTCTTTTTATTACAGGCTGAAAATATAA
>CAYNUV010000214.1:0-5746 GCA_964400245.1 uncultured Ignavibacteriaceae bacterium | reverse complement strand
AATGAAAGAGTTGAGCAAGGAAAAGTTTGAAAAAATTGAAAAAGAGTTACAAGAAAAAGTAAACAGAGGAGAATTATCTCAAGAACAAGCAAATCAACAAAGTGAAATGATGACAGGATGGATGGATAGTTCATTCGGAAAAATAATTACTTCATTAGGAATGTTCTTCGGAGGTTTTATAGTTTTTATAATTATATCCCTTCTCTACTTCCTGATTGCGAAATATGTATTCAAAGACAATGGATCTTTTGGTGCAGCATTAGTTGCAAATGGATTAGTTTCATATGTATCAATAGTCCAGGTATTAGTTACTACTATTTTAGCCTTAGTAACAAATAAACTTATAAATGATACAAGTATAGCAAATTTTGTAAATATTAAACCCGATTCAATTAGTTATTTCTTTCTTTCTAAAATTGATCCGATATCAATTTGGATATATAGCATCGCAAGTATTGGACTGGGCAAAATGTTCCATTCAACTGAACTAAAAAAATATTACATCTTAGTTTTTGCAACTTGGATATTAGTAGGATTAATCTTTTTTGCTTTGGGTATGAGTGTTTGATAACCTTTATGTAATTAAATATTCATTAATCATTTCAAAGGCTCACTTTTGTAAGCCTTTGAAATGACTAAATCTCCAGAACATTTTTTGTTTTCATCACTGTCTGGATTGGAATTTTTGAAATTATTTCTTCTTTCAATCGTTCAAGCAATTTATTTCTTGCAAAATTATTTCCAACAATTATGCTTATTTCACGGACAGGTTTTGGATTAGCAAACTCTCTTATATTTTTTTCTGTGAAGGTTTAAGATTATATATTGAAAGCTGCGGAATTATAGTTATTCCCTAGTACTTATCAACGAGATTAATTAGTGTTTCAATACTTCCCGCTTCATAGTGAAGATCTTCTGTTTCGTATTCTTTCTTTTTCAACTCGCATAAATTTAAAACCTGGCTGCGCAAACAATGTCCTTCTTCAAGAAGCCAGAGACGTTTAAGATCAATCATCTGCGGCAATAAATATTTCTTTCCCGGAAGATTTTCTCCCTGGGAGCTATAAACAAAAAATTCCTCATAAAATAAAGGATGCTCTTTAATGAATATTTCATTCAGCGGAGTTGCAGCTAACCCCATATCAAGCTCACCGGTTTTTATATGAGCGATTATTTATCTGTGACCATTTCTTTAATAAAGATTTTTAATTGAGGGAATTTCTTAATAAAATTTTTTAAGAAAAGCGGCAATAGGTATGGTGCAAGTGTCGGAATTATTCCAAGATGAAGTTCGCCGGTTATTTCTCCTTTAATTTCTGCGGCAAAATCTTTAAGACGTTTTGCTTCTGTAAGCACTTGCCGGTTCTTATTATAAACTCTTCCCCTTCTTTAGTTGGAATTACAGGCTATTTACTCCGGTCAAAGATTTTTATTTCCAGTTCATCTTCGAGTTTCTTTTATCATCATACTTAAAGTAGCCTGTGTCACAAAACACTTATCTGCTGCTTTTGCAAAATGCCTATGTGTATCAACTGCTATGATGTATTCTAATTGCTGTAAGTTCATAGTTATAGTTTATATCTATATTATTATAGAAAATATCAGTTTGATTTATCATTACCAAATATAGAACTTTACATACAAAAATTTTTTTGATAAAAACTCAGGAGGAGAAAAATTATGGATAAGGGAAAAGAAAAAAACAAAAAGCTTACAACAGCATCCGGCAAACCTTATGTTGAAAATGAAAACACAATGACAATCGGGCCACGCGGGCCAATACTTTTACAGGATTTTATACTGCATGAAAAAATGGCTCACTTTAACCGTGAAAGAATTCCGGAACGTGTAGTACATGCAAAAGGGACAGGTGCTTTCGGTACTTTTGAAGTAACAAATGATATTACCAAATACACACGCGCAAAACTTTTTAACAAAATTGGAAACAAGTGCCGCGTATTTATTCGTTTCTCAACTGTCGGAGGAGAAAAAGGAAGTGCCGACAGTGAAAGAGACCCAAGAGGTTTCGCATTAAAATTATATACTGAAGACGGCAATTGGGATCTTGTTGGAAATAATACTCCGGTTTTCTTTGTGAAGGATCCTAAAAAGTTTGGAGATTTCATTCACACTCAAAAAAGAGATCCGGAAACAAATCTTAAAAGCCCAACTATGATGTGGGATTTCTGGAGTCTTAATCCTGAAAGCCTTCACCAGGTTATGATACTTATGAGTGACAGAGGCACTCCATTTTCATACAGGAATATGAATGGATTTGGAAGCCATACTTATTCTCTATTTAATAAAAAGGATGAGAGAGTTTGGGTTAAGTTTCATTTTAAAACTTTGCAGGGAATAAAAAACTTTACCGGGCCTGATGCTAAAGAGATGCGTGGAATTGATCCAGATCATGCTCAGAGAGATCTCGTTGATGCAATTAAGAGCAAAGATTTTCCAAGATGGGCTTTAAAGATACAGGTGATGACTGATGAACAAGCAAAGAATTTCAGGTTTAATCCTTTTGATCTTACAAAGATCTGGCCTCACGGTGATTTTCCATTAATTGATGTTGGTATAATGGAATTGAATGAAGTACCTGAAAACTATTTTGCAGATGTTGAACAGTCGGCTTTTGCACCTGCACATGTTGTTGATGGTATTAGCTATTCACCTGATAAGATGCTTCAGGGAAGATTGCTCTCTTACCCGGATGCACATCGTTATCGTCTTGGAGTAAACTACGAGCAAATCCCGGTAAACAAATGTCCGTTTGCAGTTAATAATTATGAGCGCGATGGCCATATGCGGATTGATGGGAACAGCGGAAGTTCTCCAAATTACTGGCCTAATTCATTTGATGATATTTATACGGACCCAAGTTATAAAGAGCCTGCTATGACTCTTGATTCAAATGTTGCTGATTGGTATGACCGTAATGCACCGGGAGATGATGACCATTATACGCAAGCTGGCTGGTTATTTAACAGAGCAATGAATGAACAGGACAGAAAAAATCTTATCTCCAACATTGTTGATGCAATGAGTGGAATTACAGGGCCAAAGCGTGATATAATAATTAACCGCCAGCTTTGTCATTTCTTCCGAGCCGATGTAAAACTCGGGATGGGAGTTGCAAATGCTTTAGGTGTTGATGTTGATTCTGTTCTGAAAGAATTAAAAGCTGAAACACAACACACATAATTAATTTTCACATAAGGTCGTTATAAAGGTGGTAAGTTGTCAGTCTGAATAAAGAAGGCTGACAACTTTTTTATTTTGATTCCATTCACTCAATGTAATTTCTAAAGTGAGGCTACTTTTTATTTACTAGTTCATTGAAAATTTTCCTTCTATTCTGTATGTTTTAAATTATCTTTATTCTATTCGCGGATTCTAAAAATGATTTTTTATGGAGATTGTTATGGAATTACAAAGAAACATAGTTGGGTGGTTCGAAATTCCTGTAGTAAACATGGAAAGAGCAATTAAATTCTATGAAGTAGTTTTTGATTTGAAACTTGAAAGACGAAATATGGGTGAGCTTGATATGGCATTATTCCCTTTTGCAGATGTTCCCGGTTCTCCGGGTTCACTTGTTTATCATAAAGATTTTTACAAACCATCAACAGATGGTGTACTTATATATTTCACATCACAATCCGGCGATTTGAATAATGAACTGTCAAAAGTAGAACCTGCTGGAGGAAAAGTAATTATGAAGAAGAAATTAATTAGCAATGATGTTGGCTATATGGGTTTGTTCACCGATACTGAAGGCAATAGGATTGCTCTTCACTCACGAAATTAAAAAAACTATAAAAAAAACATCTCTCTAAAATTAATTATTAATTATCTTCAATAGTTGTTTTTATAAAATTCATTTTTTACCTTGTGAATAAGGTAAAGAATACTTTCTCCAAGGCAGACAATCAAGGGCATTCACTTAAAAATGAACTGACAATTAATTAACCATAATAATCTAAAGGAGAGCGATATGAGAAAACTTGTACTGTTATTTTACATTCTGGTTGGAGTCAATTTAATGTATGGGCAGGAAGGAACTAATATTCTTGTCCTTTATCATGATACCACTTACACTACAAGCCAGCTAAAACGTTTAGCAGACAGGGATACATTTATGACCAGTCTGACTGCTGTCTTAGCCTCATTCAACGTAGCTACGTTTGATACTAATACTACGTTAACAGGTTTAAGTTCTTACAAATCCATTATAGTTCAGGAAACATCATTCGACGTTGCAAATGCGCGATACTTTGGTAGAGGTGCACGGGATTCAATAAAAGCCTGGCTAAGTTCTGGTACTTCACAAGATATTAAAACTCTTGTTCTTATAGGTGCCGATGAGGGATATAATTATTCCCGTACGGGTTCATCTGCCCGCGATACAGCATTCTCATCTGGCTTTTTAAAATTCAATTACCGCTTGGATGATGGTAACGTTACAGGGCAAAACTCTATTACAGGAGTTAATATAGATATCGGGAATGTTCGGCCTTACACAACTACTCCTGTAGGAAGTGGATTTTATCCTGATGCTGTTCAACCATTAGGCAGTACAGTACTTTATCAATATACAGGCAGAGGTGCTACTGATTCTGTGGCAGCAGTTGCTGTTGTTGATACAGGTTATATAGCAATTACTCAATTCCTGGATCCACGGTATTTTACAGGAGTTACAGAAGCGAATGGAAATTTCCAGGAAGTTCTTCTTGAATTATTGCTTTACGCAGTTGCAAACGGCGGTTCTTTCCCCGGTATAATTCCTGTTGAACTTACTTCATTCGCTGCTTCTTCAGTGGGAAGTAAAGTTAATCTTTCATGGACTACAGCGACTGAATTAAATAACAGGGGATTTGAAGTTGAAAGAAGCCTGAATAACAGTGACTGGCAGAAAATTGGTTTTGTTCAGGGATATGGTACTACAACTGAATCAAAATATTATTCTTATGCCGACAGCAAACTAAGCAACGGACATTATTTCTACAGACTTAAGCAAGTAGATTTTAACGGGACATTTGAATACTCCCCTGTTGTTGAAGTTGATGTTGAGATTCCGGCACAGTTTGCTTTACATCAGAATTATCCTAACCCATTTAACCCGGTTACAAAAATTAATTTCAGTTTAGCCGTTGATTCAAAAGTAATCCTGAAAATTTTTGATATTCTCGGACAGGAGGTAATAACTCTTGTCAATGGTAATTTAACTGCAGGTAACCAGGGAGTAGATTTTAATGGTGCAGGATTAAACAGCGGTGTTTATATGTATAAGCTCGAAGCAACAGGAATTGATGGATCAACCTTCTCTTCTGTTAAAAAGATGCTTCTTAACAAATAATCTTTTTCATTTATCTAATTATCTAAGCCGTCTCTAATTAAAGAGACGGCTTTTTTATTTTAATAAATTTTATTTTTATTTGATTGATAAATTGTTGAATATATCTTCACCTATTTTTAATTTCAGCAATCATAAATCAGGAAAGTATATCAATGGGAAATAAAGATAAACGTGTTGATGCTTATATAGATAAAGCACAACCTTTTGCTAAACCAATTCTAAAAAAACTGAGAGAATTGATTCATAAAGGAAATCCTGAAGTTGAAGAAACCATTAAATGGGGTATGCCCTCATTCGATTATAAAGGACCATTTTGCAGCTTTGCAAGTTTTAAGCAGCATGCAGTGTTTGGATTCTGGAAATATAAATTGATAAATGATCCCGATGGTT